>NZ_WSFU01000080.1 GCF_016820635.1 Anaeromonas gelatinilytica
AGGTGCCAAACCTCCCCGTCGATGTGAACTCTTGGGGGAGATAAGCCTGTTATCCCCGGGGTAACTTTTATCCGTTGAGCGACGGCCCTTCCACTCGGGACCGCCGGATCACTAAGTCCTACTTTCGTATCTGTTCGACTTGTAAGTCTCGCAGTTAAGCATCCTTCTACCTTTGCGCTCTATGTATGATTTCCAACCATACTGAGGATACCTTTGAGCGCCTCCGTTACTTTTTGGGAGGCGACCGCCCCAGTCAAACTACCCACCAGACACTGTCCTTAACCCGGATAACGGGTCGAAGTTAGAAACCCAATGTAACGAGGGTGGTATTCCAAGGTTGACTCCACCAGTACTGGCGTCCTGGTCTCATAGTCTCCCACCTATCCTCTACACGTTACACCAAATTTCAATATCAAGTTATAGTAAAGCTCCACGGGGTCTTTCCGTCTAGTTGCGGGTAACCGGCATCTTCACCGGTACTAAAATTTCACCGAGTCTGCAGCCGAGACAGCGAAGGGATCATTACACCTTTCGTGCGGGTCAGAATTTACCTGACAAGGAATTTCGCTACCTTAGGACCGTTATTGTTACGGCCGCCGTTCACCGGGGCTTCAATTCAAAGCTTCGCTTGCGCTGACTTCTCCTCTTAACCTTCCGGCACTGGGCAGGTGTCACCCCCTATACATCGTCTTGCGACTTAGCAGAGAGCTGTGTTTTTGTTAAACAGTTGCCCCTCCCTCTTCACTGCGGCTCATCAAAGATGAGCACTCCTTCTTCCGAAGTTACGGAGTTATTTTGCAGAGTTCCTTAGCTACAGTTATCTCGCTTGCCTTAGGATTTTCTCCTTGACCACGTGTGTTCGTTCTAGGTACAGGCAGTTAATTATTAATGTTAGAAGCTTTTCTTGGAAGCGTGGAGTCATATACTTCGTTACTAGGCGAACCGTTCACTCCCCATCACACTTCAACGTTAATACAACACGGATTTGCCAATGTTGCCGTCTTTGTGCTTAGCCCGGGACAACCAGCACCCGGGATATACTATCCTTCTCCGTCACTCCATCACTAATTAACTGGTACAGGAATATCAACCTGTTGTCCATCGACTACGCCTGTCGGCCTCGTCTTAGGTCCTGACTAACCCTGGGTGGACGAACCTTGCCCAGGAAACCTTGGTCAAACGGCATGGAAGATTCTCACTTCCAAACGTTACTCATGCCGGCATAATCACTTCCAAGCGCTCCACCAGTCCTTACGGTCTGACTTCATCACCCTTGGAACGCTCCCCTACCACTGTACTTGCGTACAATCCGTAGCTTCGGTGGTAAACTTAAGCCCCGGTACATTTTCGGCGCAGAATCACTCGACTAGTGAGCTGTTACGCACTCTTTAAATGATGGCTGCTTCTAAGCCAACATCCTAGCTGTCTGTGCAGTTCCACATCCTTACACACTTAGTTTACACTTAGGGACCTTAGCTGACGATCTGGGCTGTTTCCCTCACGAGCATGGACCTTATCACCCATGTTCTGACTGCTATGCACAAGTTATGGCATTCGGAGTTTAATTCTAATCAGTACCGCTAGGTGCAGCCATCATAGATTCAGTGCTCTACCTCCACAACAATTCACATAACGCTATCCTTAAAGATATATCGGGGAGAACTAGCTATCTCCGGGTTCGATTGGAATTTCACCGCTAGCCACAAGTCATCCAAAGTCTTTTCAACGAATACTGGTTCGGTCCTCCATTAGGTTTTACCCTAACTTCAACCTGCTCATGGCTAGATCACCCGGTTTCGTGTCTACTACTGCATACTAAACGCCCTATTAAGGCTCGCTTTCACTACGGCTCCATCTATATCGACTTAACCTCGCATGCAATAGTAACTCGCCGGCTCTTTCTACAAAAAGCACGGTATCACCCATTAACGGGCTCTACCTTCTTGTAAGCATATGGTTTCAGGATCTCTTTCACTCCCCTCTCGGGGTGCTTTTCACCTTTCCCTCACGGTACTGGTTCACTATCGGTAAAATGGTAGTATTTAGGCTTACCAAGTGGTCTTGGCAGATTCCGACAAAATTTCACGTGTTTCGCCGTACTCAGGATACTTTCTCGAGGTTATTGCATTTCGTATACGGGGGTATCACCCTCTATGCCGCTACTTCCCAATAGCTTCTACTATACAATAACTTTGTAACTCTAACAAAAGTCCTACAACCCCGCCCCGTAGAACGGTTTGGCCTGTTCCGTGTTCGCTCGCCACTACTAACAGAATCATTATTATTTTCTTTTCCTCTAGGTACTAAGATGTTTCAGTTCCCTAGGTTCCCTTCTTATAAGCTATGTATTCACTTATAGATAACATGAGATAAATCATGTTAGGTTTCCCCATTCGGACATTCCGGGATCGCAGCTTACTTCCAGCTCCCCCAGACTTTTCGCAGGTAATCACGTCCTTCTTCGGCTCCATTTTCCAAGGCAT
>NZ_WSFU01000079.1 GCF_016820635.1 Anaeromonas gelatinilytica
TTTCCCAATGAACACTAAATATTACGAATTAACTAAACTTCGCCTTATTCTCATTAGCTCTAATGTCATTTACCAATATAAGATTCTCTTATATTAGCTTCTCATTACTGCTTAAACTTGTAATCAATTATCGGAAATAGTAATTGAATTGTAAATCCCTTCCCATACTCAGACTCAACTTCAATTTCAATCTGCAATTCATCGCATAATTTCTTTACAAGATACAATCCTATGCCAGTAGATTGCTTTCGATTAGGATTATTGCCTGTAAATCCTTTATCACAAATGAAAGGAAGATCGGATAGCCTAACACCAATGCCATTGTCAGAAATCCTTAAATAATATCGATTCTTTATACTATCAAAACCAGTTTTTAACCAGATAAAACTATCAATTTTTTCATTAGAGTATTTAGCCCCATTAACAAATATTTGCGTAAAAATAAACTGAAGTGCTTTTTTATCTGACACAATTGGGACATCTTCCATCTGAAAAATAACTTTAACTTCTTTTTCATCCAATAATGCTTGAAGTTCCAAAAGTACATCTTTGCAACATGAATTCAACGAAATTCTCTCTAAGCAATAGTCAACATGGGAGGCTTGTAGTCTTGCATAAAATAGTATCTGTTCAACATTGTCACTGATTTTAATTCTTGCATGCTCAAGTCTTTGATACACTAATTCTGACATTTCTTCTTTACGATTCTCCAAAACCAAGTTTGCTAAAGAAACAGGTGCCTTTATCTCATGAACCCAACTTTCAATAAATTCTTCATACTCTATAGATTGTAGCTTGGCCTCATCTAATTGATTATTTAACTCCCATAATTTATTTCCCAGATAATTTATCTTTTCTTTATGTAATTTACCAGTAGACTCTAATAATTCAGATTCATGCTCTAGAGAGGGCTCTCTAAAAAAGTTATAAAAGACTTCATCTCGCCTTCTCTGTCTCTTCCACTCCAACATTATGCCAAAGACAATGCTACCTATTGAAAAAACAATCATGATACCAACTAGGAGTTCAAACGTTTCTGGATAAGCTACCCATGCTAGAAAAATAAAGAAAACATTACCCATGCAAAGAATTAATATCCAAAACCATGCCCCCTTTAAAATACTTAGCCAATCTCCTAACTTCATTGCTAATCACCTCTTATTAATTGATACCCGATTCCTCTAACAGTCTTAATTCGATTAGACAATTCAACCTTATCAAGGCTCTTGCGTAATCTAGTCATGTTTACTTGCAATATATTTTCATCCACATAATCACTACTCCCCCATAGCAGATTAAAAAGTTCTTCCTTTTTTACTACTGAAGGTGAAGCTTTCACCAAGGCTTTCATAATAATTCCTTCATTCTCCGATAATGGAATAGAATTCTTGCCAACATATAATACATTTATCTTCTCATCTAACTGAAAATCACCAGCATCTAGCAGAACTTGCATATTGGCATAGAGATGAAGAAGCTTTTGAATCCGAGCAATGAGACGTTTAGGATGAAATGGTTTCGTTAAATAGTCATCTGCGCCTAAATTTAATGCATGCAACTCATCACGAAGTCGATTACGTGAAGTCAAAACTAAAATAGGACCCATACCCTTGGCCTTTAGTCCACGGCAAATATCGAATCCAGAAAGTTTAGGTAAATTTAAATCTAATACAACTAATGAAGGAGAAGCTGAAACAATATCTTCCAAGGAGTTATCGAAAGAAGAGATACACTCTACAGAGTATCCCTCTTTCTCCAATATGTTTTGTAACTCTTCACGTAGAAAAACGTCGTCTTCAACGATAACTATCTTTTCCACGATTTCACCCCCTAATCTATCTCTTTTAACTTCTTAATCTCTTCATCACTCTTTCGCTGAATCGTCCAAATATAACAGATCTCAAAAATCATAAAGGCTGCAAGAACAATTGCCGCTATCCACCCTGTAGTGCTATTAGCTAAACTTGATCCACTCGGTAAGAGAACCTTTACCATATATCGAAAACCAAATATAGAACTAATCAATGCAACCGACATAACCAACCCAAAATACCACCAAATTTGTGTCCTTGCTGATGAACATAATGATTTAATACTTGCTCCAAGTATGGATACCGTATAGTATCTATGTCTAGTACTTCTTTGTTGCATAAGAAACTTGAGCCCTAGAACCGTATTTGAAATGATAAGAAACATCACACCTAAATAGAATGTGATATAACTACCTGCAACTATGTAAAACAACTGTCTCCCCATACTTGCAAGATAGGATTCATACTTTAGACCAGTTGGACTTAATAACTTATCTATTTCATGGGTAGCTTGCATCAACCCTTTTTCTTGGACAAAGTTAGAATCTAAAACCATATTCCAACGTGGTGGGTTTTCCTGATCATCAACTAAGTCATTATACATATCATCAGGCACAATCAATGCATATGCAAGGGTGATAGCTCTATCCGCAACAATATTACTTGTATATAGTGTGGAGAACAATTCGTATTGTTGACCATCAATACTCACCGTTGGATTAGATTTCAATACCCGTCTCAATATATTATGAGTATACGAAAACCTATCTTCATCAGAGTACAGTGCAACTTCCCCATCTTCCAATAGGATAGGAGTTTTATTTATAGATTTAAGCAAAGAATTATAACTAGAAAGGGAAATTAAGTAAGGTGAGTCCTTATAAGAAGATAAATCCCTCAATAGATATTCTTTGTCTTCTGAATCTTTTTCTCGAGAAGTCAATTCTTCCAATTCTGCCCAAGAAAAATCATGTGTTACAGTATCTTTAGGCATACCTTCATATGGTGTACTTACAATACCGATTTTCATAGGATAATAATCTTTTATATAAGAACTTAATTTGTCAGAACTCACTACAGAAATAATATCTCTTTCTGAGTTTTCATATCCTTCAAAGGTAAAATCTACACTTCTGGATTCTTTCCCTTGAGCTAAAGGCATAGAAATACCATAGGTAAAAAAAATCATTGCCATAAGCATTAGCAGTGAAGATATAGCAAGAGAGCCCCATTGATGCAAGACATTTTCCTGAAGTTGTCTTCCCGTAAATACGAATAATCCAGTAGACAAATTACTTTTATCTTTTACCCATTTTCCAATCAAATTTCCCAGTCCACGAAACAACGTGAAAGTTCCAGCGATACCTATTAACAATATTAATTCCGTCATCATAAAAATAACTCTATCTAAAGAACTAACTGATAATACATAAGCTAGGCACAATAATAATACCCCAATAAACAGATTAACAAAACTCCACTTCGTGGAAAGTACCTTTTGCACTTTTTCTTTCTGTTCATTTAGAAAATCTACAGGTTCTTCCTTCATCATTTTCAAGCTAAGAATAAAAACAGCCAGTATCTGTACAACAATAAATCCAAACATGGTTAATCCAAGCCCTAACCAAGATATACTAAATTCATAACCAATAATATCCATTCCTATGAGCCTGGAAGTAGCAAGACTAATTAATTCTGTTAAGAATAAGGAAATGGGGATTCCAATAAATAATGTAATCAAACCACTCCACAACGTCTCTGCCATTATCATTGTAAATAGCTTACTTCCTTTCATCCCCATCATTAGATATATTCCAAATTCATGCCTGCGACGTTGTAATTGGTATTTATTTGCACAATAAACCAGAAAAAATACAAAGAACAATGAGACCATATAGAGCATCGGTATCATTAACAAAAGCTTTGCTACCGCATCACTCTCAAGTGTCTTTAAATACTTCATAACATTCTGGTCGCCAAGGGAAAGTATTACGTAGAAAGCAACAACTGAAACAACTAGCGAAGCAAAATAAATTCCATTCTCTTTTCTAGTTCTGCGACTATTTCGTTTAATGAAATCAAAGAACATTGTTATTACCCCCTCCCAACTGTGCCATAACTGTTAGGATACGTTCATAGAAGGCATTCTGTGTTTCTCCAGGTACCTTTCTTCTAATCTCATGAAAAATCACACCATCTTGGATAAATAAGATTCTTGAACAAAAACTTGCTGCATTAGCATCATGGGTAACCATCAAAATAGTAGCCACTTCTGTCTGATTAATAGAAGACAGCTTTCCCATCAATTTCTTTGCGTTTTTTGTATCCAAGGCACCAGTTGGCTCATCAGCTAACACAATGCTTGGATTGGAAATCAATGCTCTTGCCGCTGCAACTCTCTGCTTCTGACCTCCTGACATTTGAGAAGGGAATTTATTTAACACTTCTTCAATATCAAGTTGCTTTGCCAATTTTTGAAGATGCACCTCTTGCTTTTTGGGATCCTCTCCATGTATAGACATGGGCAAAATAATATTTTCTCTAGCAGTTAAATTATCTAATAACTCAAACTCCTGAAATAAGTATCCAATTTTACTTCCTCGATAAATCGCTAGCTGGTCTCCTTTAAATGAAGAAATATTTTCACCCTCCAACAAAATCTGTCCAGATGTTGGCTTAAGCATGGTTGCAATGCAGTTTAATAGTGTAGTCTTACCCGATCCACTGGCTCCCATGATTCCAAGAAATTCTCCTGGAAAAACATCAAGGGTAATCCCTTTTAATGCAGCGGTTTCACTTTGCCCCTCGCCATATGTCTTGTATATTTCTTTAACTTGAAGCAGTTTTTCTGAAATTTTCATACTATATCCTCCCTATATTCTTCTATACTAATACAATATAATAAAAAATTATCAATTAACACTTACAGTTGTTGTAAGGTTTGTAATGAGAGGAATATCTTCTTTTTTGTTAATTATCAGATACAGTTATGTTTTTAATTTTAACATGTTTTTAAAAAAATTAATATTGTCAAAACTGTATTATGTTATAACTTCTAGCCTCATACAACTTATTTTATTTACTTTATTATATAACAAAGAAGTTTTTTACTCATAGCTAAAACTTTTGAAACTACCCGTTTAGTAAATGGTATTCTTAACACAAACAAATCCCCTAAACCTATTGTTTAGGGGAAAATACATAAAGAAAATCATTTAGTTCTTGTATCTACAAAATCCTTACTTCAACCATGAAATATCATTTTAATTTTTTATTATTTCTTTGTAACAGGAATCCAAACCTCATATTTTGCATTTTCTGGATCATCATTAAGTTTCACCTATAAAATATTTACAAACTATCTACTGGTATAGGAATTACCCAAATCTCCATGTAGTTTTCATTAGCCTTTCCTTTGTAGTATTTTTCTGCTGAAAACGACTGGGTAACCAAACTGTGATTTTTTAACCATGTTCCGAAAAGATATTTGTTAGCTTGGTCCAATGCAGTTGTTACCAATTCTTCAAAGGTTTCCGCTTCAATGCTACAAACAATATATTCTCCTGCTGGCAATTCTTGCTTTATAAAAGGATCACGAATCTCAACATTAGGAGATTTTGCAAAGCTGCCAGCAAAATAAGTAAATGTTCCTTTTTCAGAGTTTGCCATATGGGACATGCCAAGTTCAATGTCAGGATCAATCAAATCAGCAATTTTCTCCTTTCTAGCATGAAAGTTGTTCCAAAGCTGCCCTGGCACATCTATGCCAGTACTTTCCCCAACTGGAACTTGATCTGCAATGTTTACCTCTGAAGCAAATCCCAAATATACTTCCTTAGAATAGAGCTGTTTTCTCTGAACTTCTAGAACAATATTTCCTACAATCAACGGAACATTCTCATCAATCGTAATATAGTTCATAGAAACTTCGGGCTTTGCAAAGGTATTCAGCCTAGGATGACTTTTCTTGTATTCTTCTGGTGTAATACCATATGTTTTCTTAAATGCTCGTGTAAAGTTTGCGTGACTGGAAAACCCGTAGTCTAAAGCTATATCCAGGATCCTTTGTTCATCTGTACCAAGTTCAAGTATGACCTTTGATAAGCGACGTAACTTAATATATTCTTGAACCGGTTTCTTCACCAGTCGCTTAAACAGCCTTTGAAAATAAAATGGAGATAGTCCAACCATTTCAGCCAATGTTTCGGAACTGATGTCCTCTTGCAAATGTTCCTCAATATAATCCACAGATTTTTGTATTGCTTCCCATGCGTGCATATATGCACCTCCTTTTTTTGATGATCTCATTATATCAGACAGATTTTGTCCAGGCTTTTCACTGAATGCCTTTTTTTGTTGTTGGAAGATTTAAGGAAATAGTTAAATAAATTTCATTTAGCTGTATTTATGATTCTGCAACATCTGACCTATTCATCTACCATCCTGTAACCTACACCAATTTCAGTTAGAATATACCTAGGTTGAGCTGGTTCATCTTCAATTTTTCTTCTTAAACTAGCCATAAATACTCTTAATGATTGAGTTTCATTGCCAATGGTTAAACCCCATACTTCTTTCATTATAAAATTATGAGTTAAAACTTTTCCTGCATGTTGGGCTAAAAGTGTTAAAAGTTTATATTCAATTGGGGTTAAATGTATTTCTTGCCCCCTAATACTTACAACTCTTTTTTCTAATTCGATTTTTAAATCTCCAAGTATAAAGTTGTCAATACTATTATTTTGCTTGTTCAAAAGCTTAGAAGAATGTCGCAATGATACTCTTAATCGTGCCAATAATTCTGATATTCCAAAAGGTTTTGTAACTTACAAATTATTTAAATACAAATATATCACCACGAAAACCCAAGAGCGTATCTGACGGCTTTCCAAGTATTTGATGTATTTCATCTTGATATGCTCCTATAATGGAGAATTTTTCAGAAGATTCATTCTTACTTTGTGTATCTTTACTGCAACCAGTTGTACTTAACATAATACAAGGAAACGTTTTATATTCATTAAAATTCCTCCTCTTTTACTATCTTATAATTATATTTTAAATTTATATCCATTATTTATCAATTAAAAAAGTCAAAAGATACTATCATGCTCTCAAGAAACTGTAAATAAGCAGATCAGCCTTTAAATAATGCCGACCTGCTTATTTACAGTTTTTTACTCCACAATCAAATTCTTTGGAATTTGCACATCAATATTTTTTAAGTTTTTTGCATCTTCAATATTGATAAACATTTTTTTCAATTTACTAACTGTTCCAACAAAAGTATTTTTGAATGAATAAATTTAAAAATTCATTCATTTTTATTGATAATATAAAGGAACCAAATTGATTCCTTATAATTTTCTTTTAGGAAAATGCGCCCTTCAAAAAATATTTTATTAATGTTCTTAATGTTTCTTCATAATCTTCAAAATCTTTACTAGTAATGTGACAATCAATATAATATATTAAATCATATACTTTTATAATTTTATCCATTGTCTCTTTTTCATATGTTTCTTGATTTAATCGTTCATGAAAGATATTTTTTAGAAAATGATGAAATGTATAGTCAGCTTTTCCCTCTTCTGAGTAATAGTACTTATGCAATGTGTCTGAAATATCTACTTTATTCCATTCTGCTAAAATATTATTATTTAAAACAACTTCTAGTAAATAATTAAATATGTCATCAATCACATCAATAGGTTGACCATTCCAATCAATTGTATCTATTAATTGATTTCTTATTTTTTCATTCTCTTTGATATATATTTCTAGAAACAATTCTTCTTTTGATTGATAATGTTTATAGAATGACCCAACTGCCATTCCTGCCTTACTTGTTATATCAGATATGTTTGTATTTTTATATCCTTTTTCGAGAAAAACCTCATGAGCAGCTTTATTCAAATCAAATTTTTTGTCATTCACGCTCATACCTCCTTAGTGCTATGAATGAATATATTTTTATGTTCATTCATATTTTACCACAAATATATGCTTTAGTCAATACTATTTATTTGCTTAGTTTATAAGTAAAATCACTACTTAAATTTAATCAAATGCGAACAATAATAAATGACTTTACACTTACTTTTTGAAAAAAACGCACTCATCTCTGAGTGCGTAATCATCATTATATACCTATTAAATATCCATTAAATGTGAACCGACCTCAAAAAGTTAGACCAAAAATCTAACTAATGGAGGTCGGTTTTGATTTGGCAAAATATAGTTTT
>NZ_WSFU01000088.1 GCF_016820635.1 Anaeromonas gelatinilytica
ATACCCTACAACCCCTCTTTTTTATTGTCTTCCAATATTTTCTGTAACTATTAACCCTCGTGTCTATCAATAGTCTAAAACTTTTGTTAAATTAACTTTCCTAGACAATAAAAAAAGACCAAGATTATTAACCTTGGTCAAATAATATAATTCTATCGTTTAATTATACAAACATAAAATTCATCTTTATATTTTATAACTATTATTTTTTTTAATGTTCATTTTTTATTTTGTATATAGAACTTCCTTTTTCAAAAATGTTTGAACTACCATTCTTTTCTAGTTTCTTATTTGATGAAATAGATTCAGTTATTTCTCCAAATTTTTGTTCAATATCTTTTTCATTTATAGAAATAGCTCAAAAAATCCCTTATGCTTGTCTCGATGGTAGTTCACAAGTACAACTACCACCAATATAAGTAACCTCACTACTATATTTTGTTCCTGATATATCTATATAATAAGTATACCTAGGATTCATCATAGAATAAAAAATCTGCATATACATAGAATGATCTTTACCTATATCAGAAGTTATATAATTATATAAAAAAGAGGTTTGTGAAGCTGTAAATCCATAATTACTTGCTACCTCAATTACTTCACTATTTGTAAGCCCTTTATTAAAAACTAATGTAAAACACATACTATCATATTCTAAGTCATTTTTTTCTTTCTTTATTTTAATAATTTTATTATTTTTTTTAGATTTAAGGTTATAATTATCAATATTAAATCTTTTATTTTTTTGGCCGTCAAAAGGAAATTTTTGTAGAAATAATTTCTTTTGTGTTGCTATATAATGAGTCAAAATCTTTCTCATCCTTTCCTGCAAATACAGATATACTATTCATACTAATAATCATAGCAAAAACAAGGATAATAGTTAAAACTTTTTTCATTTACAACACCTTCCTTAATATTTTTTTATTTCAATTATATTCTACCATAAAAAATATGAAATTTTTGTCATTTATTATCATTTGTACTTTTTTATATAAATTTTTTTAATATTAGTTAAAATCAATTTCAAAAGTGATATTTTTCATGTCATCATGGTATCAAATCTAATCAATTTAAAACCTCATTTTATCGAATTTTCTCTTTTTTAGAATATGTTAAACTTTCCTATGAAGGGAGGTTTTAACAGTGAACAGAAAAGAAATATTATTAGATTTATACAAAACTAAAGATGATCTTGATCTAAAATATCAAGAACTTTTCTTTGAAGTTTTCAGTAAACATATCAATGAGTTAGATTTATCTCATGATGATTATCAAAATCTACTAAATAACTTTAAAGAACTTTTATTACTAATCAATCAATATAGTACTGATTTAGTAAATCAATATTTTAATTGTATTACTAAAATAATTGATTAGTAATTTTTTATTTTCCCTTTCTATGGTAAAATTTTCATAGAAAGGGAAAATAAAAAACTACTATCTTATTTTTCAGCTTTCTCCTTTATCTCTACTTTTTTATTTTCATATTCTGCATTTATCTTTAATTTTTCCTCATAAGACAATTCATTCCATATCTCCCATCCTATTTCTCTCATTTCCCTACGAATCCTCTCTATCTTTTCTTTAGGCATATTTGGATCTGGAGCTATTATATGAACAATGCTATTACCTATTTTGTAAGTAGCTGCATATTTTTGTTCTTGCATAAACATTCCCCCTTGCTTAATTTTATGAGGGGTCTAGATTGTACTATTAAACATTTATAGTTTGCCACTCAGGTAATGTCAAGAAAAATTTATAAAACTCAATAATGAAATTAAAGATATGAAAAATAATTTAAATGATTTTAGAGAAGAAACTCATTATAACTTTAACAGGTTAAAAAATAAACTTGATAATATAGAGCTCTATTTGATATTTCCTTATATTCTCTTCATTTAAATATCTCTATATAAAAATTATTTCTTTCCATCCAATCTTATTAATAATTATTCAAAATAAATCATAAAATTAAATTGAGGTGATTTTATGGACAGAGTTGCTATATATCTCAGAAAATCTAGGTCTGATGAAGAGGCTGAGGCTCATAGTGATAGTGAAACATTATCCAAACATAGGAAAATACTTCTTAAAGTAGCTAATAATCAGAATCTAAATATTATAAAAATTCGAGAAGAAATTGTATCAGGTGAAAGCATGGTACATAGACCTGAAATGTTAGAATTACTTAAAGAAGTTGAAGATAATATGTATGATGCTGTTCTGTGTATGGATGTAGATAGACTTGGTCGTGGAAATATGCAAGAGCAAGGTTTAATTCTCGATACTTTTAAAAAGTCTAATACTAGAATAATAACTCCTAGAAAAATCTATGACCTTAAAGATGAATGGGATGAAGAATATTCAGAATTTGAAGCTTTTATGGCTAGAAAAGAGCTAAAACTAATTAATAGACGACTTCAAAGAGGTAGAATAAGATCTCTTGAAGATGGTAACTATATTAGTCCAAACCCTCCCTATGGATATTTAATTGAAAATGATAATAATTACAGAACTCTTATTCCCCACCCTGAACAATCTGAAGTAGTGAGATTAATATTTGAATTATATACCAAAAAAGGCATTGGTGGAAGTAAAATAGCTAACAAATTGAACGAGTTGGGCTATAAAACATATAAAAATAAAAAATGGTTCTCTTCTTCTGTATTAAATATAATAAGAAATCCTGTATACAGTGGTAAAATTATATGGAAGAAAAAAAGCATCAAAAAATCAACTACTCCTGGAAAAACAAAAGACGTTAAACAAAGACCTAAGAATGAATGGATTATTGCTGAAGGTAAACATAAAGCTTTAATCTCAGAAGAAGTTTTTGAAACTGCTCAAAGAATACTTAAAAATAAATCTCATGTTCCCTATAGACTAGAAAATAGTATTATTAATCCTCTTGCTGGATTAATCAAATGTCAAATATGTGGATCATCAATGATACTCAGGCCTTATCCTAATAAAGACGATCAAATAATGTGTTATAATAAATGTGGTAATAAATCTTCTAAGTTAAAATATATAGAAAAAAGTATGTTAAATAGCTTGAAAACATGGCTTGTAGAGTACCAGGAACAATGGGAAAATGAGAATTTAAATAAAGTAAATAATAATAAAGTAAATGTATATATAAAAGCTCTCTCGAATTTAAAATCAGAACTAAAAGAGACTATTAAGCAAAAAAATAATCTACATAATTTATTAGAAAGAGGTATCTATGATATAGATACTTATCTTGAAAGATCTGAAGTGATACAAAATAATATTCAAAAGCTAGAGGATAATATAAAATCTACTCAGAAAGATATTAAGCAGGCTCAAAATCGATTAAAAACTCAAAAAGATATCATTCCTAAGGTAGAGAATGTATTAGCTCTATATAACAAAACTAAAAGCCCAGAAAAGAAAAATAAACTTGTTAAATCAGTTCTCGAATATGCTATTTATTATAAGAAAAAAAGTCAAAGAAATGATGAATTTACACTCACTTTAACTCCTAAAATTTCTGATGCCACTAATGGTAGATAAACTGTTAGTGGCAATTCATTACCTTCTTTATCTACTCCAATTGGTTCTTGAAGATAAACTTCTGATTTAATTTTTTTATCTGATCTAATACACATTAAAATTTCATTATCAATACATCTTGCTGCATAGGTGGCTAATCTTGTTCCTTTAGTTCTATCAAAAGTTGAAATAGCTTTTATTAGGCCTATAGTACCAATAGATATTAAATCATCCACTTCTCTTCCTGTATTATGATACTTTTTAACGATATGTGCCACTAAACGTAAATTACGTTCTATTAATATGTTTTTTGCCTCCTCATCACCCTGTTCATGAAGTATTAAATATCTAGTCTCTTCTTCTTTACTTAATGGTTGAGGAAAAGAATTATTATTAGAAATATACCCTAAAAAAAATGATACGGGTCTAACTAAATCTAAAATAGTAAATAGAAGTGAAGCCCACATTAATACGCACACCTCCAAAATATTAAGTCATATTATAGAATATGATTGTATTTGAAAAATGTGCACGTCTTATTATTTTAATTTATTTATTTCTTCTAATATTTCATTAAAAACAACTCCAGCTGTACTTGCTCCAGATTTATCTCCAATATCTTCCACAACTATAGTTATTGCATATTTAGGATTATTTATAGGAAAATATCCAGTAAACAATCCATCATTACTACCATTTTCCTTTTCTGCTGTACCAGTTTTCCCAGCAGCTCCTCCATATATATTACCACCAATATATTCACTTCCAGTTCCGTTTTTTACAACTTCTTCCATATATTTTTTTATGATTTGTGTATATTTGCTATTTATTAACCATTTATCTTCTTTTCTATTAAATTTTTTAGATTCCTTTCCCTTATTTGTAGCATATCCTTTTATTATAGATAAATCTTTCCTTATACCATCATTAGCAATTATCATTGTCATATTATTAATTTGAATAGGAGTTAATCGAATATGTTCTTGCCCTATAGCTAAATTTCCTATTCCTGCACCTCTTACTTCGTTTAAAGAAGATATTATTCCTGTTACTTCTCCATCTAAACCAATATCAACAATATCATCTAAACCAATATTTTTAGCTGTTTCAATTATCTTTTCTCCTCCTAACTTTTCAGCTAATTGAATAAATATTGTATTACATGATTCAGCATAAGCTTCTTTTAATGTTATCTCTCCATGAACAATATCATCATGACAAGAATACTTTTGATTATTAACTTCAATAGATCCTTCACAAATCATTTTCTCATCTAAATCAATATCATTCTCCAATGCACTTAATAAAACAATTGTTTTAAATATAGAGGCAGGATAATAACGAAATTTAATACTTCTATTCATTTGAGCATTATCATTAGATCTATTACTACTTGCTATATCATTTAAGTCAAAATCTGGTTGACTTGTCAAGGCTAGTATATCTCCCGACTCTACATCTGTTACTATGGCAGAACCATAATATTGTCTAGATTCCATTGCACTTTCTACAATTTTTTGTATTTCATAATCTATAGTTAATTGAATAGAATTTCTTATGTTATCTTTATTTTTATTAGCCTGTATATAATTTTCTTTATCATATAATATCCTGTTTTTACCATCAAATGTTAATAATAACTTATTATTTTCTCCTTTTGATAAAATTTCATTATATGCTTTTTTAATTCCAATCCCATCTCCATTTTCATTAATATATCCTATTACATGAGCTAAAATATTTTCATCATTATACTCTTTTAATTCTTCTAATACAAAAGTATTTTTTATATTAACATCATCAATATTCTCTTTTATTGGAACTTTTATTATTCTATCTTTCTCAATTTCCATATATTTTTTTAATTTTTCTTCAGAATAATCTATTTTTTCTAATAATTCATTATAATAATTCTCATCGCTAATTAAATTATACCTTGGTATATATAAGTATTTCTGACTTTCTCTATTAGTTAAAGGAATCATATTCCTATCATATATAGTCCCATTATAAGAAGTTGATATCTCATAATATCGTTGACTTTCAGCTTTTTCTTTATACTCTGGTCCCTTAACAAGTTGTATCCAAAATGTTCTTAAAATTATTATTAGAAAAATTATAATAAATATTCTATATAAATTAATTAATCTTTTTTCCAAAGAAAACATAAAAAAACCTCCATAATATTTTATTATAAGTATTTCCAAAATATCATGGAGCTATAATTTTATTTTAATTGTTTTTCTCTGATTATAGACTTCACTTTAGTAACCATCAAACCTATAGCCACTGTATTGAAACCACCTTCTGGTATTATTATGTCTGCATATCTCTTAGTTGGTTCAATAAATTGTAAATGTGCAGGTCTAACTGTGCTAAGATATTGTTCTATTACAGACTCTAAAGTTCTACCTCTATCTCTAATATCTCTAAGGATCCTTCTAATTATCCTAACATCAGAATCAGTGTCTACAAATATTTTTATATCTAATAAATCTCTAATTCTTTTATCTTCTAGAATCATAATCCCTTCAACTATAATTATATCCTTACTCTTAACTTCTATTGTTTTTTCTTTTCTATTATGTTTTTCAAAATCATATATTGGCTTTTGTACACTCTCTTTATTTGCTAACTTTTTTAAATGATTGATGAATAAATCATTATCAAAAGCTAAAGGATGATCATAATTTGTTTTTGTTCTCTCTTGAAATTCTAAATGACTTTGATCTTTATAGTATGAATCTTGCTCTATTATTAAAATATTTTCCTGAGGTAATGAGTTAAATATAGCTTGAGCTACAGTACTCTTACCAGATCCTGTTCCTCCTGTTATTCCTATTAATACTGATTTGTTCAAAAACATCAATCCTCTCTTGCTTTTCTTATCATATCCCATTTCTCTACAGGTTTATCTACTTTAATTTTAAATATTTGTTTAGCATGAGGTACTACATTTATTAAATTATTTTTTTCATCCCACATTCTATTAATTTTTTGAACAAAAAACTCTTTATTAGGACCAAATATTTCTACTTCATCATTATCAAATATTCTATTCCTCTGTTCTACCGTTGCTGTTTGAGTTTTTTCATCATAATCCAAAATTAAACCAAGAAAATCATAATTTCTTATATATGAACTACTTCCATATAATTGATCTTCTTCAGTAGGTTTATTGAAATAGAATCCTGTAGTAAAATCTCTATAGCTTGCCTTTTTTATTTCATCTAACCACATATCATTATAATTATATTTATTTGAATTTGCAAGATAAGAATCAATTGCCATTCTATAAGAGCGAATTATTGTAGCTACATAATAAGAACTCTTCATACGTCCTTCAATTTTTAAACTTTTAACTCCAGCATTAATAACTTCAGGTAAATAATTTATCATACATAAATCTTTTGAATTAAAAATATATGTTCCTTTTTCTCCTTCATATACTGGATAATATTCTCCAGGTCTTTTTTCTTCAACTAAATTATATTTCCATCGACATGCTTGAGCACATTCCCCTCTATTTGCATCTCTACCTGTCATATAATTACTCAATAAGCATCTACCTGAATATGAAATACACATAGCACCATGTACAAAAGTTTCTATATCTAAATCTTCTGGTGTATTTTCCTTTATATCTTTAATTTCTTCTAATGATAATTCTCTAGCTAAAACTATTCTTTTAACTCCTTGTTTAAACCAAAAATTAGCAGTACTAAAATTAGTAGTATTTGCCTGAGTGCTTAAATGAATTTCCATATTAGGTACTAATTCTTTTACAATTGAAAAAACACCAGGATCTGATATTATAACTGCATCTACTCCTATATCTTGTAATTTAAGAACATAACTATCTAACCCTTTTAAATCTTCATTATGAGGTATAATATTTAAAGTAACATATATTCTTTTTCCCCTTTTATGTGCAAATTCTACACCTTCTTTTATTTGATCAATATCAAAATTTTTTGCTTTAGCTCTTAAACCAAATTCTTCTCCTCCTAAATAAACTGCATCAGCACCATATATAATAGCTATTTTGAGTTTTTCTAAATCACCCGCTGGAGCTAATAATTCAATATCAGTCATTTTTACTTATCCTCCTTATAAGAAATAGCCATACCATCACCTATTGGTATTATACTTGTAATAAGTTTAGGATGCCTAGATATATATTTAAGATATTCTCTCATTCTTTTTACTATTGTCTTTTTACGTCTTATAACTAAATCATCATTAGCAACCATTCCTCTAAATAACACATTATCAGAAATTATAATTCCATTATCTTCTAACATATCAATGCAAAAAGGTAAAAAATCCATATATTTACCTTTAGCCGCATCAATAAATATAATATCAAATTTTTCATTTATATTATATAGTACCTCTTGAGCTTCTCCTTGAATTACATCTATTCCACCAATCTGAGATTTATTGATATTCTCCCTTGCTAACTTAACCATATCCTCTCTTCTTTCTATGGAAATCACTTTTCCCTTATTCATACTAGAAGCCATTATTATAGCTGAATATCCAATAGCTGTTCCAATCTCTAATATTTTTTTTGCACCTTTTATTTTTATTATTACTTTTAAAAATTCAGCTACTTCAGAATGAACAATAGGCACACGATTTTCATCAGCATATTTTTCTAAAGTTCTTAAAAATTCTGTTCTTTCAGGTATAATATCTCTTATATAATCTTCTATATATTCTTTATTTATATTACTCAAAAATATCTCCCCTCGACATAAAAATAATAATACGTAGTTTATTATACCACCTATTATTATTTAAAAAACATTAATTACTATTTTTTACACTTAAAAATTCATCATAATCATCAGTAAAGAAGTGTTTTCCACTTTCATCTTTTTTTAAGACAAAATATATATAATCGTGTTCTTCAGGATTAATCGTAGCTTCAATTGAATCTAAACCTGGAGATGCAATAGGTGTAGGAGGCAATCCTACGTTCATATACGTATTATAAACAGAATCTATTTGAGTATCAGCAATAGATAAATTAGCCTTTCTTTCCCCTAATATATATTGAACCGTTGCACAAGACTGTAATTTCATCTCCATTTCTAATCTATTATAAAAAACCTCTGCAATTTTAGGTCTTTCCTCATCCATTTTACTTTCTCTTTCTACTATCGATGCTAAAGTAACTAATTCATTAATATTTAAATTTTGTTTAAAACTCTCACCTTTTAACTTTTTTACATATATTTTATTAAATTCATCTAACATTTTTCTGATTATATCTTCCTCAGAAGTATCTGGATATACTTCATATGTTTGCGGAAATAAATACCCCTCTAAATTCATATTATCAGGAACATCTTGTAAAAATTCATAATCCTCTGCAAATTTTTCAACATCATCAGTTAAACTTAAAAATTTATCCTTGTCCACAATCTTTTCATCAGAAAGTCTCTCTGCCATTTCTTCAATTGTGTAACCTTCTGGTATAGTAAACTTAACTGCACTACTATTTGTTCCACCTTCTACTAATTTATCTAAAATTTCTTCTGGAGTCATAGTGGCTTTAATTTCATACAAACCTGCTTTCAATTTACCATCTGTTCCTTTAATTTTAGAAACAATTCTAAATATATTCTTATTCCTTATAAGATTATTTTCTTCTAATATAGAAGCTATTTTTTCAGTAGAACTACCATTAGGTATCTCTATCTCTATTGATTCTATCTCACCATCAGTCACAACTGGTTTTGTGTTAACTTCATAATAATATTTAGATCCTAATCCCCCAACTATTATGATAATTAAAAAAACTATAAAAATTTTCCATATCATCTTCATTATACTCACACCTCGACAATTTTATATATTTTTCATTATATAGTTTTATATTTAAAATTTCAAGTAATTGAATAAAACAGGAATTCGGTTTTAATCGATTTCCTGTTTTCACTATACATCTCACATAATATTTATAAATCACTAACTTTATATACTTATCATTATTGGTACTAAAATAGGCACTGCGGTAGATAAAATCATCCCTGTAATAAAAGATACAATTGCTGTTTTAGAATCAGTAGATTTAGATATTAATGGTAATGATGTATCCATTGCTGTAGCTCCCGCTGGAGCTATACTCTCCAAGTATCCAATATGTTTTGCCACAAAAGGTATAATCATTAATCCTAATATCTCTCTAACCACATTAGTTAAAAAAGCTAATGTGCTAAGTTCAGAAGAATAATTAGTAAGCATCATTGCTGATAATGTATACCATCCCAATCCAGCTCCTACAGCCCCTGACTCATTTACAGGTAATTTTATTATAAAACCTGCTAATATACTACCAAATATACTACCAAGTATAATCATCAATGGTACTAATAAAATTTTAAATCCCATTTCCTTGATTCTATGCAACACTTCTTTATTTTTTCCAATATCTATTCCCACAAAAAATAGAAGAAGACATAATCCAATATCAATAATTATATCTGAATTTGATAGTATAAATTCAGGAGAAAAAAAATATCCTAATAATATTCCCCCTAATACTGCTAATATTATTCTAAAACTCATTTTTTCCCTCCTCTTTTTCTCCATCATTTATCATAAATTTTTTTATAATCATAATAAACAATATACTTAAAGCTATTGAAAATATTGAAATAATAATTGCTTGAAATCCTAGTCTAAAAAATGAGGACGTTACATCTTCATTCCCACCTATTTTTATACCCATTATAAATAGTAAAAATAATAAACATATAGACTGTATTAAATTCATTTTTCCCATTATATTTTTATGTACAAGTCTTTTATATCCTACTATACCACCTAAAAATATAATTACTAAGTACATGATTAGTCGTAAACCCATTTATTTCCCCCATTTAATTATAATTGAAAATGATAATCACAGACTTTACTGTGACTATCATTTTTAAACTTCCATGATTATTGGTAAAATCATAGGATTTCTCTTGATTTTTTGATATAAGAAATTCCTTAAAGCATCTCTAACACTAGATTTAAGAGTTGACCAATCAGTTATTTGATTTTTTTCACACTCTTTTAATACATCTCTTACAATATTTCGAGCTTCTCCCATTAGATCTTCTGATTCTCTTACATAAACAAACCCTCTTGAAACAATATCTGGTCCTGATACAACCTTACCATTTTCTTTAGTAATAGTTACGACTACAACTATTAATCCATCTTCAGACAAATGTTTTCTATCCCTTAATACTATATTTCCAACATCGCCAATACCTAGACCATCAACTAAAATATTTCCAGATGGAACACTTCCACTAACCTTAGCTGAATGTCTACTTAATTCTAACACTGTTCCCTTTTCAAGTATGAATATATTATCTCTATCCATACCTAAATTATTAGCTAACCGAGCATGCTGTTTTAAATGTCTATATTCTCCATGTACTGGTATAAAATACTTAGGTTTAACTAAAGAATGCATTAATTTTAATTCCTCTTGACAAGCATGACCAGACACATGTACATCGGCTAGAGCTTCATATATAACATTAACTCCTTGCTTAAAAAGTTGATTTATAACTCTTGATACAGTCTTTTCATTGCCTGGTATCGGTGTTGCAGATATTACTACTAAATCTCCTGGAATCAATTCCATTTTTCTATGGTCAGAAGAAGCTAATCTAGATAAAGCTGCCATAGGTTCTCCTTGACTACCTGTAGTAATTATAGTAATCTTATTATCCGGATATTTATCCATATCATTAATGTCTATAATAGTTCCTTCGGGAACATCTAAATATCCTAATTCCGTTGAAACCCTCACAACATTTATCATACTTCTACCTGAAACAACAATTTTTCTGCCAAATATAATCGCTGAATTTATAATCTGCTGAATTCTATGAACATTTGAAGCAAATGTAGCTACTATTATTCTTCCTTCAGCTGTCATAAATATATCATTAAAAGTATTTCCTACAGTTTTTTCTGACATTGTCGACCCTGGTCTTTCAACATTAGTACTATCTGCCAATAATGCTAATACTCCTCTATTCCCTAAATCAGCAAATCTATTTAAATCTATCATTTCACCATTTATTGGAGTATAATCAATTTTAAAATCTCCTGTATGAACTATTGCACCTTCCGGAGTATGGATAGCTAAAGAAACTGAATCTGGAATACTGTGATTAGATCTTATATATTCAACAACCATTGATCCTAATTTTGTCTTTTGCCCTGGCTTTACTATATTCAAAGTAGTATTTTTCATTCCTTTTTCATTAAGTTTATTCTCTACTAAACCTAATGTTAATTTTGTTCCATAAACTGGTACATTCAATTTTCTTAATACATAAGGTAACGCTCCAATATGATCTTCATGTCCATGAGTTAATACAATAGCTCTTATTTTTTCTTCATTTTTCTCAAGATATGTTATATCTGGTATTACAACATCAATACCTAACATTTCATCCTCTGGAAATATTATTCCACAATCTACAACTATAATATCATTTTTATATTCGATAACTGTAATATTTTTACCTATTTCATCTAATCCTCCTAACGGAATTATTTTTACTTTTGGTGTTTGTTTTCCCACCTTATCACTCTCCTTTAATAAATCCACTATTGCATAACCTTTCATATTTCATTACTATTTTTATTATATCCATCAATGTATCCTAAATTATATTGACTTAATAAAGCTTTTCAATTATATTTCCAGCCATAATTTTTACTTTTGACAATCCTCACAATATCCAAAAAATTTAACATTATGATCTACTATTTTAAATTTACTCTCTTTCTCAACCTTCTCTTCTAATTTATCTAACAAATCAATTTCAACTTCTGATACTTTACCACATTCCATGCATATTAAATGATGATGCTGATGATGATTTGTATTAGTATTTAACTCATATCTATTACAGCCATCATCAAAATTTAATTTATAAATAACATCTAATTCTTCAAATAATTGTAACGTCCTATATACTGTAGCTAACCCTATCTCTGGATATTTATCTTTAACCATATCATAAACTTCTTCTGGACTAAGATGACTTTCTTGATTATCTATAAATACATCATAAATAACTCTTCTTTGAGTTGTTAATTTATATCCTTTTTCTTTAAGTTTATCTCTTAACATATCAAATAATGATTCCATTAAATCACCTGCTTTTATTATTATATTTATAGAATATATCTATATTATGGAAATGTCAATGTTAAATGCAAATAAATATCATTTGATAATCATAATTTCACTTTAACTTCTTTCCATAGTTTTATATTTTTATTATTTACATGACATTTAATTGCCTTTATTTTTACATTATATTGATCCGCCAATTTTAAAGCTTCACTAAATTTAGGATCCATTTGATGATTGGGAGAAAAAATTTCTGCATCATTCCTTTGAATAATAAAAATAATCGCAGCATTAAAATTTTCTTTTGTAGCTTCTATAAGCTCTAATACATGTTTTGTCCCTCTTGTAGTCGGTGCATCAGGAAACTTAGCTGTTCCATTATCTACAAAAGTCACACATTTAGCCTCAATTAAAGTATTTGTTTTACCTTTTAAACTTAAATCAAATCTACTATTTTTATATTTTACTTCCTTATTAACTTCCATATAATCTCTAAAAAAAGATATCTCCTTATTTATTAGAGCATCATATAATATTTTATTTGGCATACTAGAATCTATCGAAACTAGAATATTATTATGATATACCATTAATAAATCAAACTCAGTTTTTCTGTTTAAATTATTGACCTTTCTAACAATTATTCTCGCTCCAGGAATTAACAACTCTTTCATCCTTCCAGTATTAGGAACATGAGAAAAATAAATATTTCCATCAATGGATATTTCAGCTACAAACCTATTTAATCTACTAATAAATTTTCCCTCTACTAAATTACCTTTAATATTAACCAATTTCTTATTATTCCTCATCAATAATTTGCATATATATTTCACTTACCTCATTAAATTCATTTTCATCTTCAATTTCAATTAAAAAACCTTCTCCATTTTTATCATATTCTAATCTTAATAACAATCCTTCTTCAATATCCTCTGGCCTTACAACTGCATATTCATTATCTTTAGCTTCAAACAGATGAATAATTTCAAAATTATGCTCCTTTCCATTTTCATCAATAAATGCATATTTTTCTTCCATAATTAACTCCTCCTATTTATTCATATCTAAATAAGTCTGTAATATATAAACTGCTGCTAATTTATCTACAACTTTTTTTCTTTTACTCCTACTCATGTCTGCTTCTATTAATGTTTTCTGAGCAGATACCGTTGTTAATCTCTCATCTTGATATATTATTTCAATCTGCTTTTTTTCTTTTAATCTTTCTACAAATTTAAATACTTTTTCCCCTTGAGGCCCTAGAGTATTATTCATGTTTTTAGGCAATCCCACTATTAATTTCACTATATTATATTCTTCTATGATTTCTATAATTTCTTTAATATCTTTTTTAATACTAGTTCTTCTAATAGTCTTAATTCCTTGAGCAGTTAATCCTAATGGATCACTTACTGCTATACCAATAGTTTTATCTCCCACATCTAGCCCTAATAACCTTTGCATATCATCCTCCATTAAATTATTTTAATACAAAACTCATTACAATACCTTCCACAATAACCGCATAAAACGCATTTATTCTTATCTACTTGAGCTTTTCCATTAACTATTTTTATCGCATTATGTCTACAAATTTCTTGACATCTTCCACATCCAACACACCAATCTGCAATATGAAGTTTTCTATTAGATTTACGAAGTTTTTTCTCAATATCTTTATTAATAGTTCTTTTTTCTATTAAATTAACATTTGCATCTACTTCTAAATGTGATTGCATACCTATTGCAATAGAATGTATTTCTTTTATATCCTGAACATAATTAAATGCTTCTTCAACATTTTTTAAAAGATGTCCTCCCCCTAAAGGTTTCATTCCATAAATTCCTTTTCCTAATGCATGACATTTTTTTATAGCATTTATCATGTCGTTGCTATCTCCATCTTGAATTCCTATACCTATTTTATTTATTATGGGATGAACTACCTCTATCTCATTATATTTAGCTGCTGCCAATACCCCTTCAACTCTATGAGTCGATATTCCTATACTTCTTATAATACCCTTTTCTTTAGCTTTTATAAAATATTCTATAGCTTCATAATGTCCTTTAATCGTATGCTCACTTTCTTGTTCATGTAATAAAAATAAATCTATATAATCAGTGCCTAATTCATTTAAGGCTTTCATTAAACTATTTTCTGCTGTTTCTTTAGAATAGGAATATGATTTTGTAGCAATCACAAAATCTTTTCTATCAATATCTTTTAAAAATAAATTTATATGACCATAATTATCATATAATTCAGCAGTATCTAAAAAATTTATCCCTCTATCAAAAGCATATCTAATTAACTTTGCCCCCTCTTTATAAGAAAAATTTCTTTGTAAAGGACTTATCGTAAGAGAGCCAAAACATAATCTAGATACATCTATATTAGTATTCCCTAATTTTACATTTTTCATCTATTCACTTCCCTTATTAATACCCTCAACAATTGTAACATATATTATGTAATTACAAATATAAAGATTAATTAGTGCAGACAACAAAAGTCCAGAATCATTTGCTAAAAAGCCTACAATACTCCCTATTATAAGACTATTAAACAATGTTAAATCTATTTTATTTAAACTTTTATATTTTATAAATTTATTTATTAAATAAAACATTATAGGAATAGTTATTAAAAACATCTTACTCCATAAACTATTACCTATAAGTCTTATATTTACTAAAACCTTTCTTTTAAATATACTTAAACTTCCTTTTAACCCATTAGAAAAAATAATAGACAAAAAATTGGTTATATGACTTTCTCCAGTAGATAAAAATAATATATAAATAACTACTAAGAATATTATAATTAGACTTATTAATAAAATTTTAATTATAACTTTATCATATTCTTTTTCTTTAAAATCTCTATATACTAAATATAAAAACATAATAAATATTGCTATCCCCGACCCCAAATTAGAACCCCATTGAGGAAATATTACTATTAAAAAAGTAAAAAAATAAATTCCCATTATCAATGATTTATTATTTTTTTCAGTTATCATGTCACTAAACATAACCATGGAAAAAATTAAGATACCAGCCATCTCATTTCCTAATCCATAATATCGTGCACCTATTATAGGATCATATCCCAAAACAGAAAATAATATTAGCTTGTTTTTATTCAATATATCTATGATAAGTATAATAAATATTAATGAAAATATATATTGGATTTTTACATTTAAAAACTTAAACAATATTAATAAACTAAATAATAAAATTAATATAAAATATATATTATTATTAAAAATAGGACCTATAATTAAAACCAAAGGTAATAAACATAATATATAAACTATATAACTAAGTAAAGAAATTATATACTTATTTTCTATAACTAATAAGCTGAAAATTAAATATAAAATAAGCAATAAAAAACCTATTATAATGACTATTTTTAATATAGGAATTCTTAAATTTGATGTTTTATTGATTTTATTATTTAGTTCGTTAATATAATTTAAATTCGACTTATAATCGATATTCTCAATACCATTATTCTTAAAATCATCTTCATATATATTAAAATTTTTTACTATTTCAGCAGCAATATCTAAATTACTAATAATACCTTCTCTTTTAGTAGAATCACTATATAATAATCCTTTATTAATATCTTTACCCCATATAATTGCTGGAGTTAAACCTTTATCAAATCCTTCTTTAACATTGGGACTAATGATTATAACTCTATCTCTAGATCTATCAACTCTTTTTATTATAGAATTTAAAAAATCATCAATTCTATTTAAAATTGCTAGTCTTGTATGAATAGGATTATTTAAATTCTCAGTATCAATTATAACAAAATCTGATGTGTTTTCGATACTATCAATTTTATTTATTATTAATTCATAATATTTTTCAATATTTTCACTATAATCTCCATCATTATATGGATTATAAAAATTTAATATATTATTTATTTTACCATCTTTATTCATAGCTATTAAACCAGTCATTCCTATAAAAGTATCAGCAGTATCTGAATAATCAAATACTGCTGATTCTATATTATTTGAATTAAGCAAGTCTCCTATAACCCCTATATTAGGATTATATAGATTATTTTCATTATTATAAATTATATTATCTATTGTAAAATTGCTGGAATAATTATTAATATCTTGTCCTATTACATTTCCCTTCTTTAATATATCCAGTGGATAATGTACTATTTTTCCACCGAAAACTTTATCTGTAGAATTTATAGTAACAAACCCTTCATAATTTGTATAACTTGATACACCTTTAGGATTCATCAATCCTATACTACCATCAGAAATCATCTTCTTTAAAAAATCCATTTCATTAATATCTTCCAAAGACAAATTATTTATGACTATCATATAAAGTTTAGATTGACTATCATTAGTATTCCCAAAAGTAATTGAAGATTTTAAAAATAATATACTTATTAATATAACAGTCAAGATATATTTATGTTTATTCAATAATTACCCTTCTTTTATCATTCATTTATTTTTAAATAATTTTTTAACAGCTCTTCTAATAAATCATCTCTTTCCACTTTTCTTATCATACTTCTAGCGTTATTATAGCTCGTAATATAAGTAGGGTCACCTGATAAGATATAACCCACCATTTGATTAATAGGATTATAACCCTTTTCTTCTAAAGCATGATAGACAGATACAAGAATATCCCCAGCTTTATTTTTTTTATCATTAAATACATCAAACATCATAGTTTTATTTGTATCATTCATAATAACACCCCTTTTTAATAACATATCTTACTAAAATAATCTTATATACATTATATATTATAATAAAGATCTCTTCAATGAACTTTAACTATTTATTTATCTGTTCTTTCACTAAATCTTCTACAATACTTAAAGCCTCTTCAATTTTAGATGAATCTTTACCGCCAGCTTGAGCCATATTAGGTCTTCCTCCTCCTCCTCCTCCAGTAACTTTTGCAACTTCTCTTATAATATTCCCACAATGTATTCCTAATTTCACCGAATCTTTTGTAGCCATTGCAATTAAATTCACTTTATCATCTTTTTTTGTAGCTAATACTATAATTACATTATCTAATCTTTCTTTTAATTTATCTCCTAACTGTCTTAAACCATTAATATCTAATCCATCTATTCTCTTAGTTATTATATTTATTCCATCTAAATTATATACTTCATCCAATAAATCTTCTATCTTTGAATCAGCTATTTTTGATTTAAGAGTTTCAATCTCTTTTTCTAAAGACTTAATTTCTTCTATTGTAGCTTTAGTTTTTTCAACAATACCATTTTTATTTGTTTTAAGAATAAAAGTAACATCATTAATTTGTTTTTCCATTTTAACAAACATATCATATACTCTTCTACCTGTAATAGCTTCGATCCTTCTTACTCCCGAAGCAACACCTGACTCTGATATTATTTTAAACATTCCAATTTGGCTAATATTATCTACATGAGTACCACCACAAAGCTCCATACTATAGTCACCCATTTTCACAACTCTAACTTTGTTATCATATTTTTCATCAAATAATGCAATAGCTCCCATATCCTTAGCTTCTTCCATACTTTTTTCCATAACTTTTACTTTTAATGAGTCAAATATTTGCTTATTTACTAATTGCTCTATTTCTGTCAATTGTTCTTCAGTTAATGATTCATAATGAGTAAAATCAAACCTAAGTCTTTCATCAGTAACTAATGATCCAGCTTGATTAACATGCTCTCCTAATATAATTTTTAATGATTTATGAAGAATATGTGTAGCAGAATGATTCCTTGCTATATCATTCCTTCTTAATTTATCTACAGAAGCTTTTATTTCATCCTCTAACTTTATACTTCCTGACTTAACTGTAACCAAATGTATAAAATTACCATTCTTGCGTTTAGTATCATATACTAATCCTTTAAAATATTCATTTTCTAAAATACCTGTATCACCAATTTGTCCTCCACTTTCTCCATAAAAAGGAGTGTTATTTAATATTAAATACCCTTCTTCATTCTCATTTAATTTTTCTATTAATTTATTATCTTTTATTATAGCTAAAACTTTTGATTGATACGATAAATTATTATATCCTTGAAATTCCGTCTTAAAATTATATTCTAAATCTAAGTTATCCTTTGAATCCCAAGCCTCTATATCATCAGAATTTCTAGCATTCCTAGCTCGATTTCTTTGAAACTCCATTTCCGTATTAAACCCTTTTTCATCAACATAAAAACCTTCATCTTCTAATATTTCTTTTGTTAAATCTAGAGGGAAACCATAGGTATCATATAATTTAAAAGCTCTTTTACCTTTTAACGTATTTTCATCATTACTTTTCATTTCATCAATGTATGAATTTAATATCTCTATACCTTGATCAATTGTTTCTTCAAATTTTTCTTCCTCAGTTTTAATGATTTTTTTAATTTGAATTTTTTTATCTTGCAATTCATTATAAAATTCTTTCCAATTATCTATAACAATATCAGCTAATTCATATAAAAATTTATTTTTTAATCCTAATAATTTTCCATGTCTAGAAGCTCTTCTAATTAATCTTCTTAATACATATCCTCTTCCTTCATTACCTGGTAATACTCCATCAGATATCAAGAAAGTCATAGCGCGTATATGATCAGTTATAACCCTTATAGACACATCTGTTTCTTTATTATCACCATATTTTATATTAGCTATTTTCTCAATTTCATTTATAATTAAACTTATAGGTTCTATCTCAAATATATTATTCGCATTATTAAGAACTGCTGTTATTCTTTCTAAGCCCATGCCTGTATCAATATTAGGATTAGGTAATGGATTATAATTTCCATTAATATCTTTATCATATTGAGAAAATACTAAATTCCATACTTCTACATACCTATCACATTCACAACCAGGTTTACATTTTTCATCACCACAACTATACTCTTCCCCTCTATCAATATATATTTCTGAAGAAGGTCCACAAGGCCCTACCTCTAGTTCCCAAAAATTGTCTTCTTTTCCCAGCTTCACTATCCTATCCTTAGATACACCTATTTTTCTATTCCATATTTCATAAGCTTCTTCATCTTCTACATATACAGAAACCCAAAGTTTATCTTTTGAAATGTTCAACCTTTGTACCATAAATTCCCAAGACCATTCTATTGCTTCTTCTTTAAAGTAATCACCAAAAGAAAAATTTCCTAGCATTTCAAAAAAAGTACCGTGCCTATCAGTTTTTCCTACATTTTCAATATCATCAGTTCTAACACACTTTTGACAAGTACTCATTCTATCTCTAGGAGGTTTTACTTTTCCCAAGAAATAAGGTTTTAATGGAGCCATACCAGCAATTATAAGTAATAAACTCTTATCACTCTTTGGCACTAAAGAAAAACTTTCTTTTATCATATGATCCTTTTCCTCAAAAAAATCTAAAAATTCTTTTCTAATTCTATGTAAAGTATAATTATTCATTTTATACACTCCTTTTATTAAAACAAAATTTATTCTTTATAAAAAAATAAAGCTTCATCCCGGTTAGGGACGAGCTTTGCCCGCGGTACCACCCTATTTACATAAGTGTCACTTCATAATATAACGGTTTAACCGGAAATCCTCTACTTAATTCAAGAATTCAGCTTAAGGGCTGCTTCTATATATTATATTAGGTATTTTCCAGCCTTGAATACCCTCTCTATAAATCATCATATATATACTATTCCCTATCCTAGCCTTTAATTATTTAATTATTTAATTCTTATAAAAATTATAATTATTTATATTATATTTGTCAATACTACATTTCACTTATCTTTTCTACTATAAATGATAATATTATCTTTAAAGTAGTAGTAATTGGTATTGCTAATAACATCCCTAATATCCCCATTAAATTACCACCTACTAATAATGCAATAATGACAAGTAATGGATGTAATCCTACTTTATCTCCCATAATCTTAGGTTGTAATATATTACCTTCTATCTGTTGAATAACAACAAATAGAATTAATGCCCAAACTGCCTTCATAGGAGATTCTAAAAGTGCAAATAAAACCGCCAAAGAACCACCTATTATTGGTCCAAAATAAGGAATTATCTCGGTAATTCCTGAAATGAATCCAATAATTAAAGCATAATTCACATTTAATATTAATAAACTGATAGCAGTAAATATACCAACAAATACTGCTATAATAAATTGTCCTCTTATAAAATTCCCTAATGAATAATCTATTTTTTTTGCTAAACTTATAATATCTGCTCTATATTTTTTAGGAATTGTCATTTCTATATTTTTTTTAAAAAACTCTTTATCTTTTACTAAATAAAATACAATAATTGGAATTAAAAATATGTTTAATGCTTTTGAAAAAAAAGACATTAAAAAATCCATAGATCCCTTAATACCATCAATCAAAATATTTTGTATTTCAGTTATATTATTTTCAATACTATTACTAATTTCATTCAATCCAAAAGGAAGATTTTCAATATTCCTATAATAATTATCATAAAAATTATCTATAAATTTACTTATATTATTCGCATACTCAGGTAACAATTCTATTAAATTCTTAACTTCTTTAAATATTGCAGGAAATATTAATACAGCTATTAAATAGATAATACCTATAATTGATAAATATACCAACAAAGTTCCATAAATTCTTTTTATCCTTTTAGATTCTAAAAAATTAACAACTGGATTTATAATATATGCAATAATAATAGATATAAATATAGTAAATACAATTCCTCTTAAACTATTATCATTATAAATATAATAAATTATTATTAAAAAAATAAAAATTAATATTGAAATTATTCTTTGTTTTCTACTAATATATAGTCGTTTTTCTTTATCTAAATATTTATTCCCATATTTAATAATAAAATATGAAAATAAAATTATTAATATTATAATAGATATTTCTTTTATGTAAATTAAAGTTTCTAATAAATTCATATATTATTCCCCCAACATTTATTAAGGCAGCATAGCTGCCTTAATTTAAAACATGTTCATATCATCAATTGCATTCATAACTTTTTTCTTACTTCTTCTCATAATTCTTTTTTTTTGTCTGGGACTCAATCTACTGGATGCATACACACCTATAGAACTTATTATTGTTCCTGCAATAACACCATTTAAAAATTTATTATTCATATCATCAACTCCTTAAAATTAGTTTACTCAATTATATCAATCTAACTCAAGAAGTTTTTTGAATTTATCCTTATTTTTTTCATAATTATCCTTAAATTGTTTATCAAGTATTAATGCATTATTACAAATATTCATACCTTTTATACATGGTAAAACATTACGTCCATCTAAAATATCTTGTATAACTCCATCTGTCAATACAAATCCCTTGATTTTTCCATTTTTTTCTTCAAACAATATATCATTAATATAACCTAAAGTTTCTCCATTTTTTATTAATACTGGTAAACCTATCATATCATTATAATCATGCATCTGTTTATCTATTTCTGGAAAATCTTTTAAATTTTCTATAGAATTCTTCTTTTCAATCATAATAAAATCTTTACCAATACTAAAAATATTTTTATACCTTATTATTTTATTTCCTCTAAACAGTCCATTTTTACATATAAGTATTGCAGATATTCTAAAGTTTTTTTTTGAGAATATAATTCTTTTTACTGTTCCTATATTATCTCCTAAATAGTCAGCAAAAATATTAAATGTCATTATTTCTTTGGTGCTTTTCAATCTAACACCTCTTTCTATTTCTTTAATAAATACATATATAATTATTATTTCAAAAAAAAATTTTTTTATTAATTTAAATTTAATCTATAAAAGCTACTAATTTAATTAAATCAGTAGCTTTTTCTTTAATGATGATCTTCTTTAGGTTCAAAATCTTTCAATTCTTCAATTATTACACCACTTTTTTCTGAATAATCCTTAAGTGCTGATTTTATTGCCTCTTCGGCTAATACAGAACAATGCATCTTAACTGGAGGAAGTCCATCTAAAGCTTCAGCAACAGCTTTATTAGTTAATTTTAACGCTTCATTAATAGTTTTACCTTTTATTAATTCTGTAGCCATACTTGATGAAGCTATAGCTGACCCACATCCAAAAGTTTTAAATTTTATATCAACTATAATATCATTTTCAATTTTAAGATATATTTTCATTATATCTCCACATTTAGCATTTCCAACTTGTCCTATTCCATCTGCATCTTCAATTTCTCCTACATTTCTTGGATTAGTAAAATGATCCATTACTTTCTCAGAATACATTAATTATCCCCCTTTACATTTTCATACAATGGTGACATATCCCTTAATCTTTGTACAATTTTAGTTAAATTTTCTATTACATAATCTACTTCTTCCTCTGAATTAAAATCACCTAAAGATAATCTTAAAGAACCATGTGCTATTTCATGAGGTAAACCCATTGCTAACAATACATGAGAAGGATCCAAAGAACCAGAAGTACATGCAGATCCACTAGATGCTGCTATACCAGCCATATCTAGGCTCAATAATAAAGCTTCACCCTCAATAAACTCAATTGATATATTTACATTGCCAGGCAGTCTCTTCTCAATATGTCCATTTAATTTTACATTACTAATTCTATCCATTATACCATTTATTAATCTATCTCTTAATCTTATTAAATATTTATTATGAGATTCTAAATCTTCGTATGCTAATTCCAAAGCTTTAGCTAAGCCCACTATTAGTGCAACATTTTCAGTTCCAGCTCTTCTATTTCTTTCTTGAGCACCACCATGAATATATGGATGAAGTTTTACACCTTTTCTAATATATAATGCCCCTATTCCTTTAGGTCCATAAAACTTATGAGCAGACAAGGATAGTAAATCCACTCCTAATTCGTCTACATCAATTTCTATATTTCCTATTACTTGAACAGCATCTGTATGAAAATAAATATTATTTTCTTTTGCTATTTTACCAATTTCTTTAATAGGTTGAATAGTTCCAACTTCATTATTAGCATACATTATAGTAATTAATATAGTATTATCATTTATTGCATTTTTTAAATCATCTAAATTAATCATTCCATATTTGTCTACATCTAAATAAGTAACATTAAATCCATTTCTCTCTAAATACTCACAAGTATGAAGTACAGCATGATGTTCTATTTTAGTAGTTATTATATGATTGCCCTTATCTTTATTTCCAAAAGCAACTCCTTTAATTGCCCAATTATCAGATTCAGATCCTCCACTCGTAAAATATATTTCTCTTGAAGTAGCTCCCAATGTTCTAGCAACTAAATCTCTTGATTCATCTAAAGCCTTTTTTGAATTTCTTCCCTTTTTATATATACTTGAAGGATTTCCATAATTCTCAGTAAAATATGGAATCATACTTTCAACAACTTCTTTCTTTACTTGTGTTGTAGCAGCATTATCCATGTATACATCTTTCATAAAATGTACCTCCCTATTTATCATATTTTCTATTCATACCTATAGAAAAATTAAGTTTAACATTTATTATATATAAAACATATAAGATTTATTTTTATCAATTTCTTCTTGCTCATCTACCATATCTTGTAATGTAACTGTATCTATAACTTGATTAACACTATCTCTAATTTTTTTCCATACTCCTCTAGTTACACAAAATTCTCCTTTATCACAATCTATTGCTTCTCCTTCTATCACACAATCCGCAGGAGCAATATTTCCTTCTAAAGATCTAATAACATCACCTACAGTAATATCTTTTGGTTCACTGGATAAAAGATATCCTCCTTGGGCACCTCTTACGCTATTTACTAATCCATCTTTTCTTAACGTTGCAATCAACTGTTCTAAATAATGTTCTGATATATTTTGTTTCTCAGCAATATCTTTAAGTGGTAATGGCCCTTTGCCAAAATGTAATGATAATTCAAACATAGCTTTAAGACCATATCTACCTTTTGTAGATAATTTCATTTTATCACCCTTTCGAATCCCTACTATACCACTTGGATTTATGTGTTCAGTATATTATATCCGACTATCCTTGTCAAGATTCAATCAATATTAATATCTATAAAATTATTTTATAAATATCAATAAATAAAAATGATAATCATTACTTTCTATTTAATTTTTGGGAAATCTTACAATAAAGTAGTTTCCATCATCTATAATCAAATCTAAACTTCCATTATTTTTTTCTACTAAACTTTTAACAATATACAAACCTAATCCCCTATTTTTATCACCATTAGTTGAAAAATCTTTTTCAAATATATTATCTCTAATCTCTTCCTTAATTATAGGTTTATTATTATATACACTAAATACGTAGTCTCCCACACTTTCATATATTTCTATCTTCAATACTTTATTATCAAATCCTGAAACTTCTAAGGCTTGTACAGCATTTTTCAATAAATTTGTTAATATTTTTGATAAATCATATAAATTAATATTAATATTCTTTGGTAATTCAATAAAATCTATTTCTACATTAATTCCAACCTTTTTGGCTTTATTTATAGCGGAATATATCGTCGCCTCAATTTCTGGAATACCTATTTTATATCTTGACGTTAATAATCTACCTTCCTTAACTACATCCTGTAAATAGTTCAAAGCTTTATCACTTTGTTTCATTTCTAATAATCCTTGAATTATTTGTAAGTGATTAAAAAAATCATGTTTATATATCCTTAGTTTACTGTTCATATCTTCAGTTACTTCTAATCTATAATTAGAAACTTCTTTTTCCGTCATTAACTTTGAAAAAACTAATAGCTCTAATATAATCCATAAAGATATTATTAAACCTACAAACCCTAACATTAAGAAACTTTCTCGCAAAGACTCTTTTGTTTCCCCAATAATAGAATCCATAGATTGGATTGTAGATAAATACCAACCATCTATGCTTTCTATTTTTGAAATACTAAGTAATACCTTCTTATTATTATAATCTATCTCTTTAGTCTCAATATTTATACCTTTATCTATCGAATCTTTTACTTCAGAAGATAAGTTTAAATCTTCTTTATTATTGAATAAAACTTCTCCTTTATCATTAAAAATAGATATGTCATATATATCATTTACTAGTATATCTTTATATAAAGAATTTAATGCATCAATATTTACAATGGTTACTAGTATACCAGCATGAAAATTCCTATCTTTCTCTTGAACATTATGTTTTTCAGCCATAGCTTTCGGTATCATATAATTTAATTTCTGAAATACTATAAGACTTTCTTCATAATCATCTTTTAAATAACTCGTTTCATCATCATTATAAATCCATATTTGATCTCTTTCATCCTTCAAAAATTCTCTATAAACTTTTGATTTTAAAAATTCATCTTCAATAATTTTATGTTCTTCTTCGTTTGAAAAAAATTTATCATTATAAGTTACATATATTAAGTGATCAATAAAATAATTTTCATTCTTAACTTCATTTAATTTTTCCTGTAAATAACTATCTACCCTCTTTTGATACTTTTCTTCTACTTTATCATACTGATATAAAGATGCATTATATCCATTATCATTAGCTATTTCATTAATATCCTTTTTCAAATTATCTATATTATAATCAATTGATTGAGTAGTCTTATATAAAACTTGATTAGAAGATTCAATTCTTTCCTTTGTAATTATAGACATTGTACTTTTATAATTAATAAAAATATTTAAAATCATAGGTATATAGATCAATAATATTATCAATATTAAAAACCTTATTCTTATTTTTTTATCTTTCATTATACTTAGCAAAAAAATTTTCATAGTTTTCACCTCTATTCTATATTGCCCAGGAAATTGATGATTACTTAATTATAGCTATATATGATTTGTCACTTAATATAGATTCAAAATACTTAATGCAGAAATCTATCGAAATGTGTCATGATAAAATTATATCATAAAAGCATATCATATAAATTATAGTTTATTAATTAAATAATATTTTATATTAAATAATATATATAAATATGATATTATTTATTAAAAAGGAGTGAGTATATGTCTACTACTAAAGAAATTTTAAGTAATCTTAAGGAAAGAAATCCAGGAGAATCAGAATTTCATCAGGCTGTAGAAGAAGTTTTATTATCTCTAGAGCCAGTATTGGCAAAAAATCCTCATTACCTAAATACAGGTATTTTAGAAAGGCTAGTAGAACCTGAAAGACAAATAATCTTTAGAGTTCCATGGGTAGATGATCATGGAAATGTTCAAGTAAATAGGGGATTTAGAATTCAATTCAACAGTGCTATAGGTCCATATAAGGGTGGATTAAGATTTCATCCATCAGTTTATCTTGGCATAATTAAATTTTTAGGATTTGAACAAATATTTAAAAATTCATTAACTGGCTTGCCAATAGGCGGAGGTAAAGGTGGTTCCGACTTTGATCCTAAAGGTAAGTCTGACGGAGAAATAATGAGATTTTGCCAAAGTTTTATGACTGAATTATATAAGCATGTTGGTCCTGACATTGATGTACCTGCTGGAGATATCGGAGTTGGTGGAAGAGAAATAGGATATCTTTTTGGTCAATACAAGAGAATAAAAAATGGTTACCAAGGTGGAGTACTTACAGGAAAAGGTTTATCCTATGGAGGTTCCTTAGGAAGAAAAGAAGCTACTGGATATGGACTAATATATTTTATTAAAGAAATGCTACGAGTAAATAATTATACATTAACAGGTAAAACTATAACTATTTCTGGATCAGGAAATGTCGCTATCCATGCATGCGAGAAAGCTCAACAAAATGGTGCTAAAGTCATTGCTATGTGTGATTCTAAAGGATATATTTATGATGAAAATGGAATTAACCTTGATACTATTAAACAAATAAAAGAAATAGAAAGAAAAAGGATAAGTGAATATATTAAATACCATCCAAAAGCAAAATATAACGAAGGACAAAAAGGTATTTGGTCAGTTAAATGTGATATAGCACTTCCATGTGCTACACAAAATGACATCCACTTAGAACATGCTAAACAATTAATTAATAATGGTGTTCAAGTTATTGGTGAAGGAGCTAATATGCCTTGTACAAATGAAGCTCTTAAGTTTTTCTTAGAAAAAGGAATATTAGTTGCCCCTTCTAAAGCTGCAAATGCTGGTGGTGTTTCCGTTTCTGCCCTAGAAATGAGTCAAAATAGTATGAGATTATCTTGGGATTTCGAAAAAGTAGATGAAAAGTTACAAAATATAATGATTAATATTTTTAAAGCTTCTGATAATGCCGCTAAAGAATATGGAATGGAAGGTAATTATATAGCTGGTGCAAATATTGCAGGATTTTTAAGAGTTGCAAATGCTATGTTAGAACAAGGTGTAGTATAAAAAGCTCCCCACTTGGGGAGCTTTTTATACTTATATCAACTCTTTTGCCAATCTAGATGCTACTTTAGCATTATTATAAACTAATTGTATATTTGATTTTAAACTTTCACCTTTTGTGACTTCTTTTATTTTAGATAATAAGAATGGTGTTGTTTCTTTTCCTTTAATATTATTATCATCAGCTTCCTCTAAAGCATTATTAATTGCCTTATCTATCTCATTATAATCCATTTCATATTCTTTTGGTATAGGATTTCCAATTACTAATCCACCTTTTAAATTTAAATCCCATTTCGTTTTAATAGCTTTTGCTAATTCTTTTTCTGATTTCACTGAATAATCTACCTTAAATCCACTTTTTCTTGTATAAAATGCTGGAAATTCTTCTGTACCAAACCCAATTACAGGAACACCTTGAGTCTCTAAATATTCCAAAGTTAAACCTATATCTAAAATAGATTTAGCTCCTGAACAAACAACTGCTACATCCGTGTTTGCTAATTCCATAAGATCTGCAGATATATCAAATGTATCTTGGGCATTTCTATGAACACCGCCTATTCCTCCAGTAGCAAATACTCTTATATTTGCTAAATCTGCAATTATCATTGTAGTAGCCACGGTTGTTGCTCCATCTAACTCTTTCGATATAATAAATGGTAAATCTCTCCTGCTAGTTTTTACAACAGATTCTGATCTTCCCAAATATTCTAATTCCTCATCAGTTAGTCCAACTTTTATTTTACCCCCTAATATAGCAACAGTAGCAGGAATACTACCATTTTCTCTTACTATTCTTTCTACTTCTCTTGCTGTTTCTACATTTTGAGGATATGGCATTCCATGAGATATTATTGTTGATTCTAATGCTACCACTGGCTTTTTATTCTCTAATGCATCCTTTACCTCTTCATTAATCTCTATATATTTTTCTAACATATTCTCATCTCCTCTATTAATTTATTTATATTATTTATTGACATATTCCTATTAACTGTATTTTCATCCATCATTGTAATTAATGATGATGCTATTGAAAATATTACTATATCTTTTAAAGAAAATCCCTTGTGTTTCCCATAAATTAAAGCTGCCATAAATGCATCTCCAGCACCAGTAGCATTTATTACATTAATTTGTGGACTTTTTATATGTCCAGATGTATCCATATTTTTATAATATACTCCATCCTTTCCCAATGTAATGATTATATTTTTAACTCCTTTATTTAAAAAGAAATCTGCAACTCTATCTAAATCTTTATTAGATTTAATTTTAATTCCACTCAAAATCTCAGCCTCGTATTTATTAGGTTTAATAGTATGAAATTTACCTATTATATCCTTTATTTTTAATGCTTTAGTTGTTGAAACTGTATCAATAAATATATCTTTCGTTTTATAATAATTAACTATATAATCTATTGATTCCTTAGGTAAATTCGTATCCAAAACTATACACTTAGAAATTCCTATTAATCCTGTTTTCTTTCTTAGAAAATCTATTGTTATTTCATTAAATATATCCATTGATGAAATTGCTACATTCATATCTCCATCATTATTTAATATTGATAAATAAGTAGATGTAGAATATTTATCAGTTACCAGTATATTCTCTGTAGATAGATTTGAAATCTGTAATTCTTTCAAAATTTTTCTTCCATATATATCATCGCCTACTGCAGAAATTAAATTTACTTTTACTCCTAATAATGAAAGGTTTTCTGCAATATTCCTACCAACACCTCCTACAGAAAGTTTTATCTCTCCAGGATTTGAATCTCTTTGAATTAAATTCTCTTTACTAAATCCTTGAATATCTATATTACTACCTCCAATAACTACAATATCTTCATTATTAAGAATATAACCCTTTCCTTTAATAATACCTTTTTTCATTAAATTAGCTATGTGTACTGCTACTGAAGACCTTTTAATATTTAAGATGTTAGCTAATTCTTGTTGACTTATTAGAGGGTTTTCACTTATTATTTTTAATATTTCTTTTTCTCTATCAGTCATTATAACACCAACTTTTGTTTATTTAATAAACTTATGTCTATATATTATGATTATAATTTCATTTTGTCAAGTATTTTTTATTCTTATAAAAATTCCTCTAATACATCAAAGATTTCCATACGCTACCATATTTAAATTAAATATCTATAGACAGACTTTAATTTAAAAAACTTTGACGTCAAAAAAGGAGACATTTCCGCCTCCTTAGTATAATTTGAATTAAGTACTTTTATTCTTTTTAATCTTTTTCTGAAACTCTTGAAATTTTAACTCCATTTTATTATTAGCTGGTTCATAATATTTTCTATCTTTAATATTATCTGGTAAATATTGTTGTTCCACATAATGATTTGGATAAGAGTGAGGATATTTATATTCTACTCCTCTACCTAATTTAGCAGAATTTTTATAATGACTATCTTTTATATGAATTGGTATATCTCCAATATTACCTGTATCAATATCTTTTAAAGCTTTATCTATTGCATTTATAGCTGAATTTGATTTTGGCGAATTAGCTAACAAAATGACTCCTTGAGCTAATGGAATTCTAGCTTCTGGAAATCCTAATTTCAAAGCTGATTCTACACAATTATTAACTATTGTTATTGCATTAGGATAAGCTAAACCAATGTCTTCCGAAGCAATTACTAATAAACGTCTACAAATAGATGTTAAATCTCCAGCCTTTATTAATCTTGCAAGATAATGAATTGCAGCATCAACATCACTTCCCCTAATTGACTTTTGAAATGCGCTAAGAGTATCATAATGATTATCCCCAAATTTATCATAATTAAACCCAGAAGTTTGAGTACATTCCTTAGCTATTTCTAAATCTATTAATATATTATCTTTATTTAAACTGTAATATATTGCTGATTCTAAATTATTTAATCCCGTTCTCAAATCACCATTAGCCATATTAGCTATATATTCTAAAGCTTCATCCTTATAATCAATATTTTTATTTACTACTTCTTTTTCTGCAAAAATAATTCCTCTTTTTAATCCCTGAATAATATCTTCAACTTGAAGTTTTTTAAATTCAAAAATAGTAGATCTACTTATAATAGCATTAAAAATTGTAAAATAAGGATTTTCTGTAGTACTAGATATCAGCGTAATCTGTCCATTCTCAATAAATTTTAATAATGATTGTTGTTGCTTTTTATTAAAATTTTGAATCTCATCTAAATAGAGTAATATACCATCTTTAGCTAAAAAAGTATCTAAATCATTTATTATATTTTTTATATCTTTAACTGAAGCATTTGTAGCATTAAGTTTATATAATCTTTTACTCGTAGAATCAGCAATTATGTTAGCTACTGTAGTCTTTCCAGTTCCTGGTGGTCCATAAAAAATCATATTTGGTATATGTTTAGACTCAATAATATTTTTAAGTAATTTTTCTTTTCCTAATATATGTTTTTGACCTACAACTTCTTCTAAAGTTTTAGGTCTTACTAAATCTGCTAAGGGTTTCATAATATCACCTTTCAGTTATTCAATAATATAATATCCTATATTATTATACTTAAATTATTTTATTAATATCATTTATTATATAGAAATAAACTACAAAATGTATTATATCATCAGTAACATTAGTTGTAAAAAAATTCTTCTTGTCATCTTATATATTAATTCTATTTAAAATATTTACTATAATATTAACTTTATACAATTAATAACTCTCTATTTTTTCATATAATATATTTTTCTTGTTTTAATATTATTTATATCTATATATTATATAATTGTTTTATATATTTAATTTCTTCATTTATTCCTTTGTCTATATCAGTATTTTTTTCTCTATATATTATTTTTTCATAAATATTTGTACAAGCCTTAGTATTCATTTGTTCCTCTATTATTGGTTCTGTATATATAATTTTTCCTTTTTTATTTAATATATCTTCTATTATAGTTATAGAATCATTCACACTTAATGAATAACCTTCACCAATGTTTATAACTGTATCTAGAACTTCTCTATTAAGTAATTGAATAATAGAATCTACCACATCATCCACATAAATAAAATCTCTCTTTTGATTTCCATCTCCATAAACAATTATATCTTCATCTAATAAAATATTTTTTATAAATTTATGAAATGCCATATCTGGTCTTTGATGTGGTCCATATGTTGTAAAAAATCTTAAATTAATTATATCAATATTATAAGTATGACCATAATAAGTAGATAAACTTTCCCCCGCTAGTTTGCTAACACCATATAAAGATATTGGTTTCGGATTACTGATTTCTGACATAGGTAATATTCCATTCTCTCCATACACAGTAGAGGAAGATGCATATATAAATTTTTCAACACCTTTATTTTTTATAGATTCTAATATTCTTTGAGTAGCAATGATATTATATCTAATATATTCATCAAAATTAATTTCATTACAATTATTAACTCCAGGTATATCTGCTAAATGTACTACACTATCAATATTCAATCCTTTTATCAGACGTTTCATATTAGGGTCTAATATATTATTTTCTAAAAAAATAAAATTTGGATCACCTAATAAATTCTTTAAATTAAACTCTTTTATAAACTTATCATAATTATGATAAAAATTATCTACTCCTAATACTTTATAACCCTTACGAAGTAACTCTTCGCATAATTTACTCCCAACAAATCCAGCTGCTCCTGTAATTAAAATCATAAAAAACCTCCTTAATCATATTATTTATTATTAATATATGATATAAGGAAGCTTTTTGTTTTATATGCTTTTACGAATATATCTACCAGATATAGGATATGAGTAATCATTATTATTTGCTATATTTATAGTTGCAATAATAGGAAAAATAAATGTTACTATTGCTATTAATATTAAAAGTGGTATTCCTATTAAAATTAAAACTAATATTCCAGCAATTGCTCCCAAAACTAATATCATAATATGAAAACCTAAGGCTTCCATCGCTTGAGTTTTTATGAACCCATCTTTGGCAAATAATAGAATAATTAAAGGAATAATTATAGGCATACCAATAAATATTCCTAAATGACATATAATTGATAATATTTTTTGTTCATTTGTTAACACTTTTTCACTCCCTTCCTTATATACTATTATATTATATTGGAAGTTAATAAATCTTTAAATAATTTTTTTCGAAACATATTGTGAAGTCATTAATTTTAATATACTACCATAATTTAGTTTAAATAATACTTCATCTCCAATTTTATATTCTTTATCACTATCAGTAACATCTATTATTAAATGATCACTACTTTCTCCTATTAATAAAATATTACCATCCATTGGAATTAAATCATCTATTTCAACATCCTGTTTTCCAATGGCACATATAGCTCTTTTTCTATTTCCTTTGTCTGTAAATTTAGGTTTTCTTCCAAAAGCATCCATTCCAATTTCACCAATAGGTACTGAAGGTTTTTCCTTCAATTCTATTATCTGAGCTGCTAATTTAAAGCAGTCATTATAAGTATTCTTGATTTGATTTCCGAAGGCTGTTTCTCTGCCTAATATTAAAGCTTCTCCTAGTCTTAATTGATTAATCTTATCTGGCATTTCTCCAGATTCTATTAAATGTAAAGAAGATGAATTACCACCAGATAACACCTCTAATTTTATATTGAATTTTTTTTCTATATTTTCTCCTATTTCAACTAATCTATTTAAATTGTCCCTACTAGGTATAACTCCTCCATAACAAGTAAGATTAGTTCCTAATCCCAATAATTTAATCCCTTTAAAGTTTAATATCTTTTCAACTGAATCATAAATCTTGCTTTCATCAAATATTCCTTCTCTTAAATCACCTAAATCTATCATTAAAATAATACTATGGATCTTATTTTGCTTAATTGCAGAATTTGATAATAACTGTATTGTTTCAACTTCTGAGTTAAGAGATATATCTGAATACTTCACTATTTCATCTATTTCAGATAACATAGGCAATCTCAACATTAATTTTGGAACATTAATATCTTTAATCTTTTTTATATTCTCTATTCTTGAATCAGCTAAAAATTGGACTCCCCCTTCAACATATATTTTAGCTAAATCTCTATTAGCACAAAAGGCTTTAGTTACACCTCCAACATTAATACCATTACTTCTACATATATTTACTAGATTCTCTACATTCTTTTTTAATTTATCTCTATAAATTAAAATTTTTGGATACGACATTTTTACAAAACCTCCTTTTTTAAATAAGTCCAACCAATGGTTGGACTTATTTAATAAGTTATTATATTTTTAAACTTTTCTTTAATAAAGATAATGCTGCCTCTGGATATTCTTTAGATAAAACTCCTAATGAAGCCATTATATAGTCATTGTCTACCAATATTTTAGCTTCTTTATTTGGAAATAAATCATTTCCTTTATTACTTCGTGCAATTTCTTTCATTATTTCTACTCTATTTGGCAACCTTGTTAATGCTCCTCCAGTTCCTACAATATATTTTACATTTGTTAAATCTTTTCCTTCTGCAACAGTTTTCTTTCCTGAAGGACCATAAAGATTCCTAAATTTACCTGCATGTCTTTGTACAGAAGTCATAGTTGCTTCTTTAGTAAGTTCTTCAACAAATTTCTTCTCCATATCAGTATGTGGAATTGGTTTATGATTTTTTATTAATTCTTCAAGTTTTTCTAAAGAAATATTTAACCTAGATGCCAATTCCTCTACCCCTATTCTATTTACGATATTCTTCATATTTACATATACCCCTAAATCACCTTCTACAGTTCTCTTTGCTACAGGTTCTGGATTGATTAATATTCTATTTACTTCTTCACTACCTTCTGTAACCGAATGTAAATCAGTAGTAGCACCTCCAACATCTAAAGTGATCAAATCTCCAATTTCTTCTTTTAATAATTTTGACGCTAACATCACAGCTCCTGGAGTTGGTATTATAGGTCCATTAACAATATCTCTTACTTTTGTCATTCCAGGTGCATGAATTATATGTTCCTCAAAAACATCTTGAATTACTCTTCTTGTAGGTTCAATATTTAATTGATCAATTTTAGGATATACATTTTCTACTAAATATAATTTTGATGGGGTATCTTCAAATATTAATCTGATTTCTTCTTGATTTTCAATGTTACCTGCATATATTATAGGTACATTTAAATTCAATTCTGCAATTTTTTCGGCATTATGGATAGCGGTATCTCTTTCTCCATAATCTACTCCTCCAGCTATTAATATTATATTAGGATTTATCTCTTTTATCTTTTTTATATCCGTTCTTCTCAGTTTACCTGATGTTATTTGATGAATATTGGCACCTGCACCTAAAGCAGCTTCTTTTGCAGCTTTCACAGTCATATCATATACTAATCCATGAACCGTCATTCGAAGTCCACCTGCTGCTGAACTGGTTGCAATCAATTTATCATATCCAATCTTATCTACTCCTAAATTTTCCTTTAAATCATCAATTGCAGCATTCAATCCAATATTGACATCTCCCTCATCAACACTAGTAGGAGCTTGCCCTTGCCCTATAAATTTAGGATAAGAAGTAAAAATTTCATTAAATGCATTTATTACTGTAGTAGTGCTCCCAATTTCAGCAACTAAAATATTAATTTTCATTTCTTTTTCTTCTCATTTCAACTAATTTTGTAGCAACATGGATACCTTTACTTCCTCTACCAAAACCAGCATCCATTCCATTGCTTACAGCTATCTCTGGTGTAACTTGTGTACCACCAGCTAGAATTGTAATTTTATCTCTTATACCTTTCTCTATAGCTAATTCATGGATTTTTGACATGTTCTTATAATGAATATCATCATGACTTATTATAGTTGATGCTAGAATTGCATCAGCTTTAGTCTCAATTGCTGCATCCACTAATTTTTCTACAGGCACTGAAGTTCCTAAATAATGACACTCAATACCATATTTCTCAATTCCTCCGTGCTTAATATCTATTATCTCTCTAAGGCCTACAGAATGCTCATCTTCTCCAACTGTTCCTGCTACAATTGTCATTGAATTATTTTCTATGTCTTCCCTAATTTCATCCTCGCTCATCATCTTGGGTTTTGGTGGTATAACTAAATCATCTGTATCAATTGTAAATGGTACTCTACCTTTTATTTCTATTTTAGTACCCTCAGCATATTGCATAATTTCTTTGTGAATAACCTCAACATCTTCTAAGCCCATCTTTTTACCAATTTCTATAGCTGCAAATTCTGCAACTCTCTCATTAGTCGGTAAGAATAAAGTGGTTTGAACAATCCCATCTCCTTGCCATTCCATTTCTGGCTTAAGTTTTGTTGATTCTCTTAATTCCTTAGTTTCTTCTAACCTAACATTTACATTGTCATTTTCATCTAACTCATCAATATAAACAATTTTATCTGAATTTTTTAGCGTATCTCCATTTATGAGGCTTGATGGATTATCTTCAGCTGATTCATCATATTGAGATACATTGTTATATCCAAAAAACGCTGTAACCGGCGCCATATAATCTTCATCTCTTTCGTATACGGTACCTTCACCGATTCCACCATCTATTTTTCTTGCTATACCATCACCATTTCTTTCAGGATATTGACCAGAATCTACAAAAAATCCTTCCTCTACTGCCTTAAAATATCCTCCTGTTTCAATTATTTCTTCCATAAATAGTACAGCTCTTTCTTTTAATTCTCTTACTTTATCAGCAAGTTCTCCTTTATCTCTCTTAATTTGTACCATTTCAGTTAATCCATCCATACCTGCTAAAGCTTGTTTAGCTGTATCAGTACCTTCTATATTATATATATGCCATGGTACATTTCTTCCTTCATCAGGAGTAATTGTAGATTGAATCTCTGCCCTAGTTAATTTAGATATTAATAAGTTTAATGTATGAGTTACAGTTGCTTCTCTAGTAGACGATCCCATATATTTAGTATTTTGTTGTGCTCTCATTTTATATTCTCTAAATAACTCTCTTAACGCAACTGCATAAGGTAAATCTAATCTCATAGATGGTGCTGGCGGAGCAGTAGGGGGAACTGTTGATAACGCAATATTCTCTTTATCCATACCTACTTTTACAGAAAATATTGAATTTAATGCATGTTGTACCATTAATTCAGGCATAACTTTCCATGCTTCTCTAGCTGTTGCATTAGCATTATGAGCTCCATCTATCTGGGCCATTCCAGCCCACGACATGACCTTCTTAGCATTAGCTGCATCAACAAACGATCTTATCATATTTATATTTCTATAAAGCACATTATATTGAGGATCCTGATGAGCTCCATTTACCCCTTCTTCTGCAAACATTACTGCTATTTCAGGTCCTGCAACACCACTAACATAGGAATGATAATTAATTGGTCTGCCTACTTCATCTTCAATAATATCCAAAGCTTTTCTTTGAGCTCTAACTTGTTTTCTAGTAATTGGTATACCACCAACTCCTTGAGGTGTACCTTCAATAAGTCCATCAAAATGACTTTGTCCAGCGGTTCTTATAACCATAAGATGATCAGCTCCATGCCAAGCTGCCATTCTCATTCTTCTAATATCATCCTCAAATCTTCCTGAAGCTATTTCAGTAGTTATCACACTAGTTGGTTGTGGATCTATATCATTAAAATAATGAGCTGAAGGCAACGGCTGACTTTGCTTTAAATTTTCAGCAGTATCATAATATTCAAATTGTCCTATCTTTCTTTTTTCTCCAGTACCTTTTCTCCATGTCCAACCTGTTCTTCTAGGTCTATACTTGTCTAGATCTTTTAAGATTTCCTTTATATCTAACTTTTCATTTGGTTTAAGCTCCACGATTTTCACCTCCGAATATATCTATAGCTTCATCCCATAATTCACCATCTAATAATTTTAATCCTGTTTCTCTAATACCTGAATTATTCTCTTTGGCAAGTCTATATATTATATGTCCAACACCTTTTCCTACTAACCCTCTATCTAATGCGCCTTCAACTATACCTTTTGCTTCTATACTGGAAAAACCCATTCTCATAACTACAGATCTCTCTATAGAAGGAGTAGTATTTTTTGATGCTAAGTCTACCATTGGCTCTACTATTTTTTCTGCTAATTCCCAAAATCTTGCTTCTAACTGTTCTTCTGTCAAATCAGCTAAATGTTCTCTTCTCTTTAAAAAATCATCTTCTCTCTTCATTTACCACACCTCCATCAATTATTCATTATTTAATTCCAATAATATCTCTCTAACAAATTCAACATTAGTTTTTGTATCTTTAGCTAAAAATTCCAAATCCTCATCACTAATTTTTACATCCTGATTATTTTTGATGCAATTTTTAATATAAGACTTCCTAATCTTGTTTAGATCTAAATCTTTAACTTTTATATAACTAGGATCTTTAGGTAAAATAATATTTTCACCAGGAACTTCATCAGATGGATCACCTATTTCAATTTTAACTCCATTTTCTTTTGCAAAAGATAATTGAGGTTGAATATGTTTTCCAGCTCCAGTATACTCTGTTTCCTGTACTACAATAATTTTGTCTTCATCTAATTCTTGTGCAAGTGAAAAAGCTGCTGCTAATGATGTATTTCCTGCAGGACCTCTTTCAATTCCTTCTAACTGAGCTAAAGCTTCAGTCATATAAAATACTTCTCCTTGATTTACAGTAACATATCTATCCATATACCTTAAAGGTCTAGCTGCAGATCTAGGTACATCTGATCTATCCGGCCATGTAGCAAATGGAATTCCAAAGCCAGTATGTCCTGTAGTAAAAGACTTTTTGTTAAACTGTGTATCACTGGCCATATGAAGACCTTTTAAATTAACACTAGCTCCTACTACTTTAGCATCCTCAGCACCAGCTTTTATTAACCCCCTTGCAGTACCAGTTAAATTTCCACCACCTGCATTAGTAGCAACTACAACATCAGGATCCCTACCCTCTAATTCTCTAAACTGCATTGCTATTTCATAACCTAAAGTTTCAATTCCAGCTATGCCAAAAGGAGTATATAATGATGCATTAAAATATCCTGTTTCTTCTAATAATTTCAAAAATGTATAAAATAACTCGGGTCCAACAGTCAATTGTAAAACCTCTGCACCATAAGCTTCACATTTTCTAGCCTTTTCTACAATTTCGGGTTGTCCCACTCCCCTTGAATCATAACATTCTTGAACTATAATGCATTTAAGACCTAACATAGCCGCTTGACTAGCTACTGCAGCACCATAATTTCCACTTGTAGCAGCTATAACACCTTTATATCCATTTTTCTTTGCATGATACACACTGGTTGCAGCTCTTCTAGCTTTATAACTTCCAGAAGGATTAGAAGCCTCATCTTTAACAAATATTCTAGCTCCTTTTCCTTTTGGTGCAAATTTTCTTGCTAATTTAGTGATATTTTTTAATTCAAGAATTGGAGTATCTCCAATACTTGTTTCTTTTTGAGATTCTATTATTTCTTGAAGATTATATCCAGTTCTATGCATCATCTCATCATAATCAAAAGATATTCCTTTTTCCTCGAATTTATCATAATCAATCCCTACGGCTTTTTTCATTATCTCATTTTTACGACTCATCACGCCACTATAACTCATATCTTTACTCATTTTCATCACCAACTTCTAAAAGAGTTCTTAGCTGTCTGCCTATATATAATAATTCTGGAACACATTTTCCATAGCTATGATCATAATAAGGATTTACTTCTAATAACTTACCTTTAATCCTTCTACCAATATAAGTTTCAACTTCCACTATATCTCCCATTGTAGCTTCATCATTAATCAAATAGCCTTTATCCCACATTTCTAATGGCACTTTTTTAGTATCTTCAGGCACTTGAGGAGCCCTTTCAGAAGCTTTAAGAACTACATTATAAATTCTTACCCAATCTCCTTTTTTTGCATCACTCATCATTATCCCTACTTTCTAATTAATTTTCTCATATCTCCCATGATTGCTCTTGGTACTGGTAAATCTATCATAGTTTTAAGTCCAGCAGGCGCATTTATAACATGAGGAATCATATTTACACACATAGCAATAGTTCCCAATCCACCTTCTACTTCAGGTTTAATAGCCATATTTACTTCTGGTGTTCCTTTAATTCTGATATAATCTCCTGTATGAGTTCCTTCCATTTCAGGTTCTATTTGTTGTGGATGCTTCATATCAATCTTAACTTCTCCATCAACATATCCTTGTCCAGTCATATTCACTCCAGCTACATTTCCTGCTTTAGCAAATCCATATGGAGCTTTTCTATCTACATTAGTCACTATTGGTTTCATTTGTTGTTCAAATTTCTCAACTTTCCATCCAATCGCATCTCCTATCATTTTAATAGACTCATCAAAACCAACATGACCAGCTAGTGTACCATCTTTAACACCTTTTTCAAATTCTTCCACTGTAACACCTACACCCTGTTCCTCCATAACTGCAGAACCAAATGGTGAAAGACTATTTACTCTTTCTGCTTCAATATGCTCTACATCAGTCATACATCCCGTCAAACATACCACTAATAAATCCATAATTAATCCTGGATTAATTCCAGTTCCTAATACAGATACACCATTTTCTTTTGCTATCTCATCAAGTTCTTTTGTTAATTTTGGATTTTTAGCTTGTGGATATGCCATTTCTTCTGCTGTAGAAATAATATTTATTTTATTTTCTAATAATAACTTCAACTTAGGAAAAGCTTTTTCTGTAAATGAATCTGTAGCAACTAATGCTAAATCTGGTCTTTCATTAATAATATTATCTATATCAGGAGTAATAATAACTTCTGGCTTATCTCCTTTCTCAACATCTAAAACTTCAAACATACTCTTATTTACTCTAGCTTTATTTCTATCACAAACTCCTACTATTTCGACACCTTTCTTCTTTAATAACATTCTAGCCATTCCACTTCCCATGGCTCCAAAACCCCATATAGCTACTTTAATATTTTCCATTTAACATGCACCTCCAAAAAATTTTGTTCACTTAATATAATAAATGCAAATATCTTGCCAACTTTAAAGTTTATTCTGAATTTTCTAGCGAATCTCTTAATTTCAACTTTTATAATAAATATGACATATTCAAATTAATTTGAATATGTCATATAAATTTGTAAAACGCAAGAATATTGGCACGTTCACGTGCCAATTTTATTGCACCTGCAATAATTCATATTTTTTCAATTTATGCTGAAGGGTTTGTCTCTTGACGCCGAGATTTCTTGCCGCAGCAGAAATGTTATTATTACATTCTATTAATTTACTTTTTATTATTTCTTTCTCAATATTATTTAATGTATCTTTTAATGACTCCTTTTGATTTATCTTTAATATATTATTTTGAGTTTTTTTCTTTTTTTCAAAATCTTTTATACTATCTGGAAAATACTCGATTTGTAAAACATGTTCATCTTTTGCAATAAAATTCATGGCTCCTTCAATCATGTTCTCAAGCTCTCTTACATTTCCTGGCCAATTGTACACTTTAAACAAACTCATCACTTCTCTAGAAAGCATCCATACATTTTTTTGTAATTTTTTATTATATTTCCTTATAAAAGCTTCTGCTAATAAATTTAAGTCTTCTTTTCTTTCTCTTAATGGAGGTATATTTATATTTATAACATTCAATCTATAATATAAATCCCTTCTTAATCGTCTATCATCAATAGCCTCGTTAGGTAATTCATTCGTAGTTGCAATTATTCTCACATCTACTGGTATCTCCTTAGTTCCACCTACTCTTCTTATATATCCTTCTTGAAGAACTCTTAATAATTTTGATTGTAAAAGCATACCCATTGAATTAATTTCATCTAATAAAAGGGTTCCTCCATTTGCTTGTTCAAATAATCCTGGTCTATCAACAGCCCCAGTAAATCCTCCTTTAACAGTTCCGAATAATATACCTTCCAATAATTGTTCAGGTAAAGCAGCACAATTTTGAGCTACAAAAGGAGATTTTTTTCTAATACCGGAATAATGTATACTTTGAGCGAATAGTTCTTTTCCTGTTCCAGTTTCTCCATAAATTAGAACTGATGAAGAAGATTTTGAAGCTTTTTTTGCTATATCAATAGATTTTTTTAAATTATCTGTTTTCCCAATAATATTATCAAAAATATATTTTTTGCTTTTAATCTTAATTTTTTTGTTATTATTACTATTTAATTCACTTCTTAATGCTAATAATTCTTCAGATAATTCCTTTATCTTTGTAATATCCTTTCCAATTTCTAATGCACCTATTAAATCTCCTTTATCAAAGATTGGAATAGTAGTATTCACAGATGAAATTTTCTTTCCCTTATAGTTTAAATACGTTTGTCCTCTATTCATAATAGCTCTACCAGTTTTCATTACTGTAAATAACGTACTAGACTCTTCATCCAATGATGGGAAAATATCTAATAAATGATTATTTATAATATTTTCTCTTTTAATTCCTTCTAACTCCTCCATAGATCTATTATATATTATTGTTTTTCCTTCTTTATCTATTACGTGAATGCCTTCATCTAAATACTGCAAAATATTTTGCAGTATTAAATCTTCTCTTTCCATTACTATTCACCTCAAAATTTATAATACATTTTAGTATTTAATCAGTATTTTCAATAGGAATTTTAATTTCAAATTCTGTTCCTTCATTTATTTTACTTCTAACTTTAATATCACCATCAAATGTAATAACTATATGTTTAACTATGGCTAATCCTAATCCTGTTCCTTCTACAGCTTTTGATCTTGCCTTATCAACTCTATAAAATCTTTCAAATAATCTATCAATATGTTCATCATCTATTCCAATTCCAGTATCTTTAATCTTCATTATTAAATCATTATTTACTGTATATACTTTTATATTTACTCTTCCACCATTTGGAGTATATTTTATAGCATTATCTATTAAATTTATTATCATTTGTTTAAACCAACCTCTATTTCCATATACACATGGCAATTTCTCTTTTGTTTCATTTATTATTTTTATATTTTTCTTTTTAGCTAATTCTGAAAGAAATTCTATTACTTCGTCAATTGTATAATTAACATTTATACTTTCATGTTTTATTGTTTTACTATTGTTTTCTATGTCAGATAAAATCAGTAAATCTTCTATCAAAGAGTTTAATCTAGATGATTCAATATCAATTATATTTAAAAATTTATCTCGTAATTCTTTTTGATCAGCAGCCCCTGATTTTAAAGTTTCAATAAAACCTTTAATAGATGTTAAAGGTGTCTTTAACTCATGACTTACATTAGCAACAAAATCTTTTCTCATTCTTTCTAATTTTCTCATTTCCGTTATATCCTGTATAATTATAAGTATACCAATTTTTCTATTTGGATTATCCGCTAATCTTATTGAATTTGTATAAATTCTCATATACTTTGTTTCAGGATAATTTATTTCTATTTCTGTACTTCCCTCTATATGATTAATTAATAGATTCTCAATATCTTGATCCAATTTATTATTTCTAATAACTTCTAATATATATTTACCTTTCACTTTTTCTTCTTTAATTTTAAACATCTTTTCTGCTGTCGGATTAATAAACATTATTTTTTTATTGTTATCTAATGCTATAACTCCATTTATCATACTTTTTAGTATTGCCTTAAAATTAGTATTACTATTATTTAATTCACTAATATTCTCTCTAAGTTTAACACTCATAACATTAAAATTCTCTGCCAATAAACCTAATTCATCATCACTTTTAAAATATACTTTCTCACCATAATTACCATGAGTAATACTATTAGTAGCCCTGGTAAGTTCTTCTATTGGATAAGTTACCCTATTTATATATCTTATAGCTAATATCATAGCAATAAAAAGTCCCGCCAATGCAGAAATTAATACATTTACTAAAAGATTCTTAGTATATCCAAAAATATCTTTTAATGGAACTGATAACCTTATAACAGAAAGAGAAGAATCTATATCATCTATTGGAATAGCTACATAATACATATTCGTATCTAAAGATTTACTATATCTTTGACTTACTCCTACCCTATTATCTAAAGCTTCAGATATTTCTGGTCTATCTTTATGATTTTCTAATAAGTCAATATCTATATCAGAATCTCCTACTACTTCTCCATTATCATCTATAAAACTTATTCTAGCTCCTATTTCTTTAGCATAAATACGAGTAAATTCATTTAAGTCCTCATCCTGAATTTTTTGTGATTTAAGAACTTGACTTATTAATCTAGAATTTGATTTTAATTGCTCTTCCACACTATTGATATAATTAATCCTAACCAGACTAAGAGATAATGCTCCTGTAGTAATCACTCCTATCAATATTAATATAGAAAATATTATGAATATCTGTTTTTTCATTAATATTACTCCTTATTTAATCTTATATCCTACTCCCCTAATAGTCTCTATTAAATTATTATTAATGTTAAGTTTTTTCCTTAAATGTCTAATATGTACATCTACAGTTCTAGTTTCTCCATAAAATTCATATCCCCATATTTTATCTAATAAATAATTTCTAGACAATACTTTGCCCCTATTATTTGCCAGAATTGCTAGTAATTCAAATTCTTTCAATGTAAGTTCCTTAATTTCGTTATTTACAGTAACTTCATGTTTTTCTATGTCAATAATTATATTATCAATTTTTATTTTTTTATTATCTAAATTTTTATCTTGATATTTAATATTTTTGCTTCTTCTTAATACGGCTTTAATTCTAGCAATCAATTCTCTAACACCAAAAGGCTTTGTTATATAATCATCTGCACCTATTTCTAAACCTATTACTTTATCCATTTCTTCTCCTTTTGCAGTCAACATTATAATTGGAATATCTTCTGTTTTCTCATCTTTCTTTATCTTTTTACACACTTCTATTCCATCTAAAATAGGTAACATTATATCAAGTAATATTAAATCAGGCATTTCCTTTATAGCTTTTTCATAAGCTTCTTTTCCATCATAAGCTGTAATCACCTTATACTCATTTTTTTCTAAATTATATTTTATAAGTTCTATTATATGTTCCTCATCATCCACTATAAGAATTTTCTCAAAACTCATATCTATTCCTCCTATTATTTAATTTTAATTATAGCAGCCATCCTTCCAGTCTTACTTTCTTTTTTTCTATATGAATAAAAAATATCATTATTACAACTAGTACAAATTTTACTTACTATAATGTTCTCTTCTTTAACTCCTTTTTCTCTTAAAATTTCTTTATTAGCTTCCCACAAATCTAAATCATATTGATTATGTGCAAGTAATTTAACGAATTTTTCAGTACTTATAAATTCCATATTAAACTTATCAATCACATCTTTGTTTACTCTATAACAGCAAGGACCTATTGAAGGCCCAATTCCTACTATAATATTTTTTATGTCACATTTAAATTCATTTACAAATTTATCTATCATTCTACCTCCAATTCTACCTACTGTTCCTTTCCAACCAGCATGGGCTAACCCTACTACTTTTTTATTTGGATCTAAGAAAAACAATGGTACACAATCAGCATAAAAAGTAACTAATGAAATTCCTTTTATATTTGTAATTAAACCATCTACAGAGTCATAATCTCTTTCTTTTATTAATCCTTTACCCATATCCTCTTCTTTTACTATTCTAATATTTGTTTCATGTACTTGATTAGATACAACCATTTTATCAATAGTTGTACTTAAAATATAAGACACTCTATTAAAATTTTCAATTATATTTTTAGCCAAATCTTCTGTATTTAATCCAAGATTTAAACTAAAAAAATCTTCTGTACTAACTCCTCCAATTTTTGTTGTAAATAAATGATCTACTATTCCTGTTTTTTCAAATTTATCAATAACAAAAAATTTAATACCATTAATTTTTTTTAATCTAAATCCAGACATATTTAGCCTCCAACATTAAAATAATAGGCTCTCATGAGCCTATTTTTCATCTAATAATTTTTTCAATTCATCCATAAATGTATTAATATCTTTAAACTGTCTATATACAGATGCAAACCTAACATAAGCTACTTCATCTATATTTTTTAAACTTTCCATAACCATTTGACCTATTAATTCAGTAGATATTTCTTTCTCCAGTGAATTATTTATATTTTTCTCTATATCATCTGCAATCTTTTCCATAGAATTCATAGAAACTGGTCTTTTTTCACAGGCCCTTATAATACCATTCAATAACTTATTTCTATTATATGGTTGTCTAGTTCCATCTTTCTTCACTACAACTATAGGAATTTCTTCTACTTTTTCATAAGTAGTAAACCTTCTATTGCACTTTATACATTCTCTTCTTCTCCTAATTGATTGACCTTCATCAGTAGGTCTAGAATCTACAACCTTTGTTTCATAATAATTGCAATAGGGACATCTCATGTAATCCTCTCCAAACTATTTATTCTTACATATACATTATAATTTATATAATTAAGTTTGTCTAATAATATTATAAATTCTCAATATATTATATATCGAGAATTTATAATCATCTAATCTAATTGAATATAAAATTATTTACAACCAAAAACTCTTTTAACAATAAATTATAAAAATATCTTTATTTATATTGATTAACTTCTCCATAATTATCTGTTTTAATATTAACTAATATAACTTCTTTGCCTATCCTAACTATATCCCTCCATTCAATAATTATATCATTAGATTTAGTAAAAAGACTCATGATTCCACCAGATTTCGGCATCATAATAGCTTTTAATTTTGCTTCTTCTAAATCAATTTCTATATCACTAATCAAACCTAATCTAGATCCATCCGCCTGATTTATAATTTCTTTTTCTCTTAATTCAGATGCTCTAATCATATACTCACCTTCTTAATCTTTTTATATATATTTATATTAACTTGTCTCAAAATATTCCTTAAAATAAGTATATTAATATACAATTAACAAAAAAATGTAGAGTATAATCCTCTACACCAATTTTTTCATATGTCTTAAAGCAGTTTTTTCTAATCTAGATACCTGAGCTTGTGAAATACCTATTTCCTCTGCTACTTCCATTTGAGTTTTACCTTCATAAAATCTTAAATTTAATATAAGTTTTTCTCTATCATTTAATCTTCTTAAACCTTCTCTTAAGGCTATTCCTTCTAGCCATGATTCATCTTCGCTTTTCTCATCACTCACCTGATCCATTACATAGATTGCATCTCCACTATCATGATATATTGGTTCAAATAAAGATATAGGATCTTGTATAGCATCTAGTGCAAATACTACATCTTCTTTGGGCAGATCTAATTCCTTTGCAATTTCAGATATTTTAGGTTCTTTTGAATTTTTACAAATTAATTGATCTCTAACTTGTAATGCTTTATATGCAATATCCCTTAACGATCTACTAACTCTAATTGAATTATTATCTCTTAAATATCTTCTAATCTCTCCAATAATCATTGGTACTGCATAAGTGGAAAATTTTACATTATGACTCAAATCAAAATTATCTATTGCTTTAATCAATCCTATACATCCAACTTGAAATAAATCATCAACATGTTCTCCTCTTTTATTAAAACGTTGTATAACACTTAATACTAATCTTAAATTCCCTTGAATAAACTCATCCCTAGCTGCCATATCTCCTTTATGAATTCTATCAAATAATTTTCTCATTTCTTTATTTGTTAGTACTGGTAATTCTGCTGTATTCACTCCACAAATCTCTACTTTATTAATATACATTTATGTTCATTCCCTTCTTGATGTTCTCCCCCTTCCATTATCAATTATTACCTTAATAAATGTATTTTATACTTAAGTTAATGTAACTACATGAACTTTTATTTTATTCAATTCTAAATTAGAAAATAGCATATAAATATATCTATATGCTAGACCATTTTACTGATTTCTTTTTTTAATCTTCTAACTATTCTTTTTTCAAGTCTAGAAATATATGATTGAGATATTCCCAAAATATCAGCTACCTCCTTTTGGGTTTTTTCTTGCCCAACTTTTTTAAGACCAAATCTAAGTTCCATAATCTTTTGCTCTCTTTTTGTTAATTTACCCATAGCCTCAAATAATAATTCTCTATCAATTTCTTCTTCCAATAATTTGAATATTATATCACTATCTGTACCTAAAATATCTGATAATAATAATTCATTTCCATCCCAATCAATATTTAAAGGCTCATCAAAAGAAATCTCAGATTTTGTCTTATTATTTCTTCTTAGGTACATTAAAATTTCATTTTCTATACATTTAGATGCATATGTAGCTAATTTTATTTTTTTTTCTGGTTTAAAAGTATTAACTGCCTTTATTAATCCGATAGTTCCTATAGAAATAAGGTCTTCTATACCTATTTTTGTGTTTTCAAATTTTCTTGCTATATATACGACTAACCGTAAATTTCTTTCAATTAATATTGTTTTAACAGATTCATCTTCATTTAATTTAGATAATAAATATTTTTCTTCTTCTGGTTCTAAAGGTGCAGGTAATACTTCACTTCCACCAATATAAAAGATTTCTTTAGAATCATATATTTTTAATTTTTTTAAAATATTTATATAAATTATTTGAATTTTGATTTTTAAAATCTTCCAAATTTTTTTCATTCTAAACTCCCCCTAGTTTATTATTTCTGGATGCAATAAAGCTACATAATCATTATCATTAGTAAGACTATTATTGTAAATTCCTATAACAATATCTGAAATTTTTTTGTCTTCATTAGTATCTAATATAACTTCATCAGGTTTAAAGCCTAATAACATACCATTGTCTTTCCCTATTGATTTAAATGGAATCAATCTAAATTTAATCATTTCATTCTCTTTATACATTATTTCTGAAATTATATTTAAATCATCTTCATTATATTTCGAAAAAATTTCCTGTATTGTATTAGGTAAAATTTTTTTAATGGCTGAAAATTCTACAATAATAACCGGAATATTAGTTATTGGATCCATCAAAGAATTTCCAGTATCCACAATCCCTTTCAATTCTGCTTTCTTATTTTGCAACCTTATAGTTAAATTTATATACATATCTTGTTTCTTAAATTTTGCATATATATATTGAAATGCTATCTTAAAAAATAATAACGAAATAACTATACCAGCTATTAAAAATATGGGATTAAATCCATTGATATCTTTTATATAAAAAATCCCTTTTCCAAAATATATCTTTGAATTAGTCAAATAAAAAAGAGCAAAAGACCCTCCTGCAAAAACAAACGATACCGTATAAAAAGTTGTAAATAGTTTCACAAAACTTTTAAACTTTATGGGATTATATGCAATCACAACTATTAATACAGAAATAGATATTTTTGCAATAACATTAGACATAAAATATAATCCTGGAACAAATACTAATAATGTATATATAGCACCTAAGAATGCAGATATAAATAATCGTATATTTGAAGTATCTGGTCTCGTAAACCTTTTTGTTACATACAATATTATATAATTAATAATAAAATTCTCTATTAACAAATATTCAGCATAGACATACAACTTTAACCCCCCTTTAAAATATATTCAAATATAATAAATATACTCCTTTTTAAAACTATTCTAATAATAAGCCTTAATTTATATCTTTATAAATAAAGATATCTTTATTAACATCTATTCATTAAACATTATTCTTATGCTTATTATATTAAATTTTTCTTCAGAAATATGTCAAAAGCTGTAGTCGAAAAAAGATCCATTTCAAAAAATGAAATGGATCTTTTTTAAAAACTATTTATTTGTTCTTCTTCTCAAAAATGTTGGTATATCTAACTCATCAGAGGATTCTTTCTCTTTATTATTTTCTTTATTATTTTCTTTCATATTATCATTAAATTCACCTTGCTGCTGACTTGATTTATTCAATGGACTTGCAGAACTATTTTCCTTAGGTTCATCACTAAAACCAGTTGCAATAACAGTAATTTGTATATCATCTTTTAAACTTTCATCTAAAACTGCACCAAAAATTATATTTGCGTCTGGATCTACTGATTGTTTAATAAGATCAGCTGCTTCATTAACTTCAAACAATCCAAGATTTGATCCTCCTGTAATATTTAATAATACACCCTTAGCACCTTCAATTGACGTTTCTAATAATGGACTATGTATTGCTTGTTTAGCAGCTTCAGTAGCCCTATTATCTCCATCAGCTTTACCAATCCCCATATGGGCCAAACCTTGATCCAACATTATAGTTGTAACATCTGCAAAATCAAGATTTACTAGCCCAGGTACTGCAATCAAATCAGATATACCCTGTATACCTTGTCTTAAAACATCATCTGCTATCTTAAATGCAGCCACTATTGATGTTTTCTTTTCAACTATTTGTAATAATCTGTCATTGGGAATAGTAACTAATGTATCTACTCTAGTCTTTAAATCCTCAATTCCTTTATTGGCATGAATTGTCCTTTTCCCACCTTCAAACATAAAAGGCTTAGTAACTACCCCTACTGTTAAAATTTCTAATTCTTTTGCAACTTCAGCTACAACTGGAGCAGCACCTGTTCCTGTTCCACCACCCATGCCAGCAGTAATAAATACCATATCAGCTCCTTCTAAAGCCTCTTGTATTTCATTTCTATTTTCTTCAGCTGCTTTTTTTCCTATGTCAGGATTAGCTCCAGCACCTAATCCCCTAGTCAGCTTTTCACCAATTTGAATCTTAGTATCAGCTTTTGATGAATGGAGGGCTTGTCTATCAGTATTAATAGCAATAAAATTTACTCCTTTAACTCCTTCTTCAATCATTCGGTTAACTGCATTATTACCTCCACCACCTACTCCTACTACTTTTATTTGCGCAAACTGTTCCATATCTACATCAAATTCAAACACGATTTAACCCCCTTATTCTGATTACTCATGACTTTTATTGTACTTTAGAATTATTTCATCATTAAAAAACCTGTTTAACATAATAACATTCTACATTGATTTTCATTTTCCTGCTAATTATAAAAAATACTCTTACTCTATTAATTTTATCATAATATTTTATAAAAATCTTTATTTCAAAAACAATAACCAATATTTACTAATCATTCATATGTTCTTTATTGAAAAAATATCTTCTTATTATTGCAAAATTATTAAATAATCTAATACCAAAAGCAAAAATTGCAGCATAATATAAAGGTACTCCTAATTCATCTCCAATATATGCCAATAAGGCTGCAAGAATAGCATTTCCAATAAAACCAGAAATGAAAATTCCAGAATTAAATTTATTCTCTAAAGATGCTCTAACTCCACCAAATACTGAATCCATACAAGCTAATATAGCTACTGACATATATGTGGAATAACTTAATGAAAATGTAACTGGAACATATAATCCAATAATAACACCAACAATAATACCAATTAAGGCAATTATCATATTATTCACCTTCTTCTACAAGTTTCATATAATTTATTTCTAATGTATTACTATAGCGTGGAACTACAATACGACTTTTTTCTTTAATTTCTAATTTCAAATCTCTAGAATCATTTAAATATCTTCCATAAGCCCCTGGAGCATCAATTGCTGCATATAATTTTTTAGAATCTCCAATTGCTCTTATAACAAATGGAGCAATTAAATTTTTATTATTAACTCTTATCACAGGACCACCACATTTAACTGGAGAATTGAGAATTACTCTCTGTCCACTAATACTAATAGCCTCTGCCCCTGCCACTTTTAAATCATTTAATATATTTTGTATATCTGCATCATGCACTATTCCGCTACTATCACTCTCTCCATAAATATATTCTTTATCACTATCTTGTACTGTAAGTACAATACCTGGACCTTCTAAATCATTAAATCCTGATAAAGTTTTATATTTTTCAATATCTTTTTCTAGTACTTCAATCATTTCTCTAGTATCATTAACATCCTCTAACTTTTGAAATTTCTTCTCTTGCTCTTTAGTTAATTTTTTTATATCTATTATCTCTTTTTTTATTTTATCAACATCATTTTGTTTTTCTTTTATAGTACTTAATGATACAAATGAATTATCTTCAACATTATTCCTTATTTGATAAGGTATCAATATACCTAAAAAAATACACATAATAAGAATAATTCCTTTAATAATATATTTATTCATACTAAAGACCTCCCTAAGGTCTATTCTTCATCATCAGATATAGGTTTTGCATATTTAAGTTCTTTAATTTCGGTATACCTTGGAATCGTAAGTTTATCATGTTTTTTTATTTCTATTTGAAATCCATAACTTTCCATTAAATTTATTATTCCTCCAGAAATTCTTAATGCAGATTCTATATCATCCGATGGACCAATTGCCTTTATTTTAATTGGTGCACCTATAGGTTTATTATTAAAATTAATATGCTCCCCTGCAATTAACATTTCAGAATAAGATGTATATCTCAAATCATTAATAGAAATTGCCTCTGATCCTGTAACATTTAAATAACTAATTATATCTAAAAGATAATCATAATTTTCTACTATTGAACTAGAATGAGCATATTCATCATTAATCTCTGGCTCATTTATAACTATTTCTACTCCAGGACCTTCAACTTCTTCATATCCCGAAAACATTCTATATTTCTCCAATTCCTCAGATAATTCCTTTATATAATCACTTTCTTTAGATGCTTCACTCTCATATTTTTTAATTTTATTCTCCAAATTGGTTAATTCATTCATCAATCCTTCTTTTTCTTCTTCAAGTCTCGCTAATTCATTAACTAATTCTTTATTCTTTTGACTGGGAATAGAATCAGGACCTACAACATCATTAACTGTTTTATATTGAATCGAAATTATTATCCCTAATAATACACATACTGCTACTATTAGAGTTTTAGATGCTATATTTTTCATTGAATACCTCCTATCCTATTTCACAATAATAGGATTTTTACCTTTATTTAAATATATTTTTTCAGGGAAAATCTCCTTATCCTGTAAATCTTTTATAATTTCATTCATCAACCTTAATTTATATTCTACATCATCTAACCTTCCAAATGCAATATATGTTCCCAAATTTAACTCTAAAATAATACCTTCTTTTTCCTGTAAAATATTGTGTATATTAAAAGAAAAATCATTTTGATTACAAATACTTAACATATATAATATATCCTCTAAAAATGAGTAATCTTCAAAATCAATTTTTTCTGAAACTTTGGCATTTATTTCTTTATCACCCTTAATTAAAGGAATATTTTTATTTTTAAATTCTGATAAAATATTGACAACATATCCTTCACTATCCATGATTATATATGTATCATTTATCTCATACGCTAATGTATCTTTTCTTTCTACTAAATCTATTATAATTTTATTAGGAAATCTTCTATTTATTTTTACTTCTTTTATATAAGGATGTTTTAATAAACTACTTTCTGTCTTTTTTATAGATATTCTGAAAATATTCTCTCCTTCATTTATACCTGATGCCATCAGAATTTCATCCTTTTTAACGATTGAATTACCCTTTATTTCTATATTCTCAACATTAAAAAAAGTAGTCTGAGTTAGCAATAATATAGATAAAATAGATATTAAGAAAATTAATATAATTATTATTATCAATCTTTTTTTTCTTTTAAGTTTATTATCTACTTTGACTTTTTCCGTCATATAAATCCCCCTATAGCTTGTACACTATCTTAAAAGCAGCTTTTAGCTGCTTAATCAAATCTATCAATTTTAGCTCCTATAAGAGTAAAATTTTCTTCTAACTTTTCATATCCTCTATCCATATGATATATATTTTCTATAATAGTAGTTCCTTTAGCAGCTAACCCTGATAGTAATAAGCTTGCTCCTCCTCGTAAATCCTTAGCAGTTACTTTTGCACCTGTTAATTCTTTAACTCCTTTTACAATTGCAACATTCCCAACTGTTTTAATATTCGCCCCCATTCTAACTAATTCTGGTACATGTTTGAATCTATTTTCAAATATTGTCTCTGTAATGATACTAGTACCATTAGCTATTGTCAACAGAGACATAATTTGAGCTTGCATATCTGTAGGAAATCCCGGATAAGGTATAGTTTGTAAAGACTCTATAGGTGTAACTCTTTTAGGACCTATAATTTTTAAATTTGTACAATTATTATAAATAAGACAACCAGCTTCCCTTAACTTTGCTATAATAGATTGTATATGATCTACCTCAATATTTTTTAGTACAATTTCTCCACCTGTTATTCCTGAGGCAATCATATATGTACCAGCAACTATTCTATCTGGAATAATTGTATGTTCCACACTATTTAAGTGGTTTACACCGTCTATTCTTATTATACTTGTTCCTGCACCATATATTTTGCATCCCATAGCGTTTAAATAATTTTGCAAATCAATTATCTCTGGCTCCTTAGCAGCATTTCTTATTATTGTAGTCCCTTTAGCCTTTATTGATGCTAACATTATATTTTCTGTAGCTCCTACACTAGGATAATCAAGTTGTATATCTGCTCCTTTTAAATTTTTTCCTTTACAATAAATAAATCCATGAGATTCTTCTATTTCTGCACCCAGTTCTTTTAAAGCTTTAAGATGGAAATCAATAGGCCTAGGTCCAATCTCACATCCACCAGGATAGCTAACTTCCACTTCTTGACATCTTGACAGCATCGCTCCCATAAGAATAATGGAAGATCTCATTTCTCTAACTAATTCTTCAGGAATTCTTACAGTATCTAAAGTACGAGAATCCACTGTTACAATATCATCTAATTTATTTACTTTACATCCTACTGCACTTAATATCTTTATCATTACTTTTAAATCTATAATCTCTGGTACATTAAAAATTGTATTTATATTATTATTTAATACCGTAGCAGCTAAAATAGGCAACACAGAATTTTTTGCACCACTTATTGATACTTCTCCTACTAATCTTTTTCCACCTTCTATTATATATTTAGACATCGTTACACCTCCACAATATGCAATAGTTCTATGTAAACTATATAAATATTTTATGCATATATTAGAAAGGTGTGACATCCGCTATAAAAGTTTCAATATCATCTTATATATTCTATCAGCAGAATCTCTATTTCCTAATTCTTTGCTATTTATAGACATTTTCTTTAATCTTTCTTTATCATTCAGTAGATCTAACACTTCATCATTTAACTTCTCTTCAGTAACTTCTTTATCCAAAATCATTATTCCAGCTCCATATTTTTCAATAGCCTTAGCATTAAATTCTTGATGATTTCCTGCAGTATATCCTTTAGGTATTATTATACTAGGTATGCCAACTGCAGTAACTTCAGCTAACGTAATAGCTCCAGCACTAGTTATTATTAAGTCTGCTATACTTAAACCTTTAGGCATATCATAAAAATATGGAAGAACCCTAATATTATCTGGCAATTTATCAATACCTCTATCTTTCAATTGCTTTATAAATGTATCAAAATGTCTTTTCCCAGTAATATGTAATAATTGCAAATTAGTATTTGTAATATTTTTTTCTATAACTCCTACAAGTGAATCATTTAAACTTTTCTGACCTCCACTACCTCCTAATGAAATAACAAAATCTTTATTCTTATCAACTTTTAATTCTTTATATGCTTTATCTTTATCTACATAAAAAAAATCTGTTTTAACTGGATTTCCTGTTATTTCTACTTTATTTGTATCTTTAAAATATTTATTACTCTCTTCAAAACTTGCAGCAATTCTATCTACAAATTTAGAAAGTATCCTATTCGTTACCCCAGGAAGAGCATTTTGCTCATGTATTATAGTAGGAATTTTCTTTAAAGATGCAATAAATACTACTGGGCCACATACATATCCACCAGTACCTATAACTATATCTGGAGAAAAATTTTTTATTATTTTTCTAGCATCATTTAATCCTAAGAAAAGCTCTTTTACCGATTTAGCCGTATCTAATGATAGCTTCCTTTCAAATCCTTTTACTCTTATGCTTTTAAATTTAAATCCTTCTCTAGGAACTAATTCTGATTCCATACTATCAGGAGTCCCAATATATAATATTTCAGATTTAGGCTGTTCATATTTAATTTTTTTTGCTATAGCCAGAGCTGGAGAAATATGACCTCCAGTTCCCCCTCCTGTAATTAAAAATTTCATCTATTTTCAACTCCTATCTAATTTCGCATGTCTAGAAATATTTAATAAGATACCTATACCTGCCATAAATACCATTAATGAAGTTCCTCCTGCACTAACAAAAGGTAAAGGAATACCTGTAGGTGGCAATGAACTAGTTACAACTCCAATATGTATTAATGTTTGAATTGCTATTAATGCAGTAATACCTGATGCTAAATAACAACTAAATAAATCTTTTGCTGATAATGCTATCTTTATACCTCTCCATATAATTATTAAAAAAAGTATGATAACTATTACTCCTCCTATAAACCCTAATTCTTCTCCAATTATAGAAAAAATAAAATCACTATAAGGCTCAGGAATATAAAAAAACTTTTGCTTACTTTGACCTAAACCTGCTCCAAATAGTCCTCCTGATCCTAAAGCATATAATGATTGAACAACTTGCCAACCATCCCCTGTTGGGTTTGCAAAAGGATCCATAAAAATTAGCATTCTTTTTAATCTATATTCTTTACCAATTATTGCTAATACCACACTAGCTGCCCCAATAGCTCCTAATCCAATTAGATGTCTCATTTTAACTCCAGCAATAAATAACATAATTACTAACGTAACCCCTAAAGTAGCACTAGTACTTAAATCTGGTTGAATAATTATTAGTCCACAAGATAAAGCAATCAAAAATAACGCAGGTAATAACCCTTTCCCTAACTTCTGAACATCATCTTTCTTTTTAGCTAAAAACGTAGCCATTAAAATTATTGAAGCTAGTTTTATTACCTCTGAAGGCATTATAGTAACTCCTGCAATATTGATCCATCTCGTTGCTCCACCAGCATCAAAGCCTAAAGGAGTAAATAATAATCCATCTAAAATAATAGCACCTAAAAAAATCAATTTAGAAAGCCTTCTTAAAACCCAATATTTAAAATTCATAAAGAATATCATAATAAATAGACCTAATCCACTAAAAATTAGTTGTTTTATAAAATAATAATAGGGATTTCCTAATTTATAATAAGCCTCAGGATAGCTAGAACTAAATACCATTACAATCCCTATAAAAACTAAAATGATTGTAGCAATCATTAATGTAAAATCACTAGCCTTTTTTGGCATTGTGAATCCTCCTTATATGCTTTACAAGATTTTTAAAATCATTTCCCCTTATTTCATAATTATCATACATATCCCAACTAGCAGACGCCGGAGATAATAATACATTACCTCCAAAGGTAGCTATAGTATAAGCCTTATTTACAGCCTCTTCCATATCGTTAACCATATAGATATTTTCAAACCCTTGTTCTTTTGCTAGCTGTGCTATCTTATATTTTGTTTCTCCTAACAAAATTAGTGAAGAAACTTTACCATTAAAAGAATTAACAAATTCCTGATAATCTGAATTTTTATCATATCCTCCAGCAATGAGTACTATAGGTGCTTCGAGAGCTTTTATAGCTTGAATAGATGCAGCTGGATTACTGCCTTTAGAATCATTATAATATCTAACAAATCCAATTTCCTCAACAAATTCCAATCTATGTTCTACCCCATAAAAAGAAGTAATTGATTTCCTTAAATTATTAATATCTAGATTCATAACTAATGATATACCTATTGTTGCCATTATATTTTCAATATTATGTTTTCCTGGAATCTTTATATCCTTAAGACCTATTATATTAATACTCTTGACACCATCACTATATACAATATGATTACAATCTATAAAAATACCCTTTTCTAATTTATTGTTTTGACTGAACCAAATTATATTGGCTTTAATTTTATTCTCTAATTTTCTAACATCTGCATCATCGTAATTTAATACAATATAATCTCTTTCATCTTGATTTTTAAATATTTTTGCCTTTGCATTTATATAATTTTCATAGTTCCCATGCCAATCAATATGATCTGGTTTAATATTTATTATTACACTTACATCCGGTTTAAATTCTACCGTATTTTCCAATTGAAAACTACTAGTTTCTATTATGAAATAATCTTCTTCATTTGAATTAACCAACTCCCATAAAATACCGACTCCAATATTTCCACTTACATGGGTAACTTTTCCATCTTCTTTAAATACCTTTCCAACTAAAGTGGTTGTTGTAGTCTTTCCATTAGTACCTGTTATGGCAACAAATTTATTACTAAACAATCTATACCCTAATTCAATATCTGTTATTACTTCTATATCGTTTTTAATAGCTTTCTTTATAATCGGTACTGAATTCTTTATTCCAGGACTTTTAATGATTAAATCTATATTATTTAAATTAATATCATTAGTTCCTAATAAATATTGAATATTAATATTCTTTAATTCATCTATATATCTTCTCAATTCTTTCTCATCTTTTGAATCATTTATTATTATATTTGCTCCTAATTTATTTAATGCTTTAGCTGTAGATACTCCGCTTATACCTAAACCAAGAACTAAAATATTTTTATCTTTTATATTCATGTACTCACCTACTTTATATAAAATACCTTAATGCAAATAACCCTATTAAACATAAGATTACAGTTATTAGCCAAAATACAGTAACCACTTTAGTCTCTTTCCATCCAGATAATTCATAATGATGATGTAATGGACTCATCTTAAATATTCTTTTACCTGTCAACTTAAAGCTCACAACCTGTATAATAACTGATAAAGTTTCAGCAAAATATATTCCTCCTACTATTGGAAGTATTAATGGTATCTTCATAATAATAGCTATTGCTGATATTGCTCCTCCTAAAGCTAAAGAACCTGTATCTCCCATAAAAACACGAGCTGGATGTGAGTTATACTTTAAAAATCCAAGACATCCTCCAGCTAATGCAGCACTAAACACTGTTACTGAATTATAACCCATTTTTAAAGCTATCAAACTAAAAAACGCTAATATAATTAAAGTTACTCCAGTTGCTAATCCATCTAATCCATCTGTTAAATTTACACTATTAACAGTTCCTACAACTACAAATACAACAAAAGGAAGATAAATAATTCCTAAATCTAAATAAAAATTATTTAAAAATGGTACTATAATTTCAGTTCCATGAGATGCTGTTTTTGTCTGATATACAACTAAAATCATAGCTATTAAAATTTGACCTAATAATTTTTGATATGCCCTTAAGCCAAGATTTCTTTTAAGTACAACTTTAATAAAATCATCTATAAAACCGATCATTCCAAATCCTAAAGTAGCAAAAATTAAAATAAATAAATCTTGATTAATTATGCCTGATGTTAATGACGTTATTAATGCTGCTATTAAAAAAATCAAACCTCCCATTGTAGGTGTTCCGCTTTTTTTTATATGACTTTTAGGCCCCTCTTCTCTAATGCTTTGTCCTACCTTTAACCTTTTTAACATTGGTATACTAATAGGTCCCAATATTAAAGCTATTAAAAATGAAATCACTATTATTCTAATTATATCAATATAATTCATACTAATTTTCTCCTCTCAAGTTTATCTGAATCTTCATCTATTATTATCAAGCTCATTTAGCAACTCTTGAACTATTTTAAACTCATTAAATTCATAAGTCTTTCCATTAATTATTTGATAAGTTTCGTGTCCTTTACCTAAAAGTAATACAATATCTTTAGATCTAGCAGTTTTGATTGCATATTTAATTGCTTCTCTTCTATCAGTTATTTTCTTATATTCACAAGAAGTATTATCAAACCCAATAAGTATTTCCTCTATTATATCATCTGTATTCTCTGTTCTAGAATTATCACTAGTTAATACACATATATCTGAATACTTCGATGCAATTCTTCCCATTTTAGGTCTTTTGCTTCTATCTCTGTCCCCACCACAACCAAAAAGAGTAATAATTCTTCCCTCCGCAAATTCCTTTACTGTATGTAATACATTAGAAAAACCATCAGGTGAATGAGCAAAATCAATTACAATATCAAATTCTTTATTTATAGGTAAAACTTCAAATCTACCTTTTACTCCCTTTATGTTTTCTAGTCCCTTTTTTATTAATTCTAAATTAACTCCCATAACTACAGCTAAACTAGCCGCTGCTAATGCATTATAAACATTAAAAACTCCTGGAGTTTTCATATTTATATCAATTTTCCCTAAAGGAGTAATAAGATTAAAACTAATTCCTTTTACTGATAATTCTATATTCTGAGCTTTAATATCTCCATACTTAATACCATAAGTTATTAATGTAGTATCTATTTTTTTTAATTCCCTAATTATTCTTTGACCATATAAATCATCTGCATTAACAATATTATAATCTCTAGTCATATAAAACAATTTAAGTTTTGCTCCCATGTAATTTTCCATCGTTCCATGAAAATCAAGATGTTCTTCTGATAAATTGGTAAATATCCCTATATTAAAATCAATACAATTTACCCTATCTAATACAAGAGAATGAGAAGACACTTCCATAATACAAGTGTTAATACCTTTTTTATTCATTTCGTAAAACATTTTTTGATTATACAAAGATTCAGGAGTAGTATTATTAGTTTTAGTTAATTCACTTCCAACTATACTACCTAATGTGCCTATTATACCAACTTCATCTTCTTTCTCTTGTAATATTGATTTAATAAAATACGTACAAGAAGTTTTACCATTTGTACCTGTTATACCAATTATATTTAATTTTGCTGACGGATTATTGTAAAAATTCCTAGATATTATAGATAAGGCTTCTCTAGAATTCATAACTTTTATAATAGTTATATCTTTATTTATCTCAATAGTTTCTTCAATTATTAATGCTTTAACACCTTTATTTATTACCTCCTGAATAAACTTATGTCCATTTACTTTAAATCCTGTAATAGCCACAAATAAACTATTATCTTTAACTTCATTGGAATCAAAAACTATATTTTCTATTTCTATATCTAAATTTCCTGATATACTTAGATAATTTAAACCTTTTAATATTGCATCTAATTTCATAATCAACACCTCTATAATAATATCATAAATTTATATACTAATCTATTATATTGATAATAATACTTATAAGTTGCTTAGTGTATTTAGAAAAGGCAACTTTCAAACCTTCGTCTGAAGTTGCCTGAGCTTTTTACTCTAAATTAGTATCTTCTAAGTTTACTCTGATTTCTGTATTATAATTTACTATCGTTCCTGCTTTCGGTGATTGTGAAATAACTTTCCCTTCACCATCAACCGTAAATTTAACATCAATACTATTAAGAATTTCTACTACTTCATCATAATCTTTTCCCATAAGATTTGGAACAATAGTACTACTTTTTTCTATTGGTGTTGATTTTATATATAACTCAATGATTTCACCTTGTTTAACCTTTGTACCTGCTTTAGGCAATTGATCTTTTACCACATCTTCCGCCTTAGGAGCTACAACATCTGTAACATGACCTAATTCTAATTCATCTAGCTTCTTAGCTGCTTCTTTTACATTCATTCCTTTAATATTAGGTACTTCAATTAGATCAAGATTAAATTCCTCCTTTTCCTCAGATGTCAATTGAGGTTCATAATCTAAATAATCTAATGTCTCCTTAAGAACTTGACCTATAACAGGTGCAGCAATTTGACCTCCATAATATATTCCGGCACTAGGTTCATCTATAACAACTAACCCCACAACCTTTGGATCATCAGTTGGTGCAATACCTGCAAAGGATGCAATATAAGTACCAGGTGCATATTTCCCATCTACAACTTTTTGAGCTGTACCTGTTTTACCTCCTATCTTATATCCTGGTTGATATGCTTTACTTCCAGTACCTTCAGAAACTACTGATTCTAAAATTTCTAAAAGGTTTTTAGATGTTTTTTCTGAAATTACTCTTCTAACTACTTTTCTCTCAAAATCATGTATAATATTACCTTTATCATCAGTTATGTTTTTAACAACTTTAGGTTCCATTAAATTTCCACCATTTGCCACTGCAGATATAGCTGTTACCATTTGTATTGGAGTAACTGATATACCTTGACCAAAAGATATAGTTGCTAAATTTACTTCTTTCATATCCTCAAGATTTCTAACGATACCTGATGTCTCTCCTGTTAAGGAAATTCCTGTATTTTCTCCAAAGCCAAATTTTTTCACATTTTCATGCATCTTCTCCTTGCCTAATTTCAACCCTAAATTTACAAAAACCTCATTACAAGAATTTTGTACTCCTTCAACAAAAGTTTGACTTCCATGAGGATTATAATATCTCCAACATTTAATATTTGCGCCCTTTATCTGTCTTACATATCCATCACAATGAAATTTCGTATCATTTGATACTACATTTTCTTCTAATGCAGCAGCAGCTGTTATTATTTTAAATGTCGATCCCGGCTCATAATTATCATTAATAGAAAAATTTCTCCAACTTTCATAGAGTATTTTAGACTTATCATCCCAAGGCAATTCAGAATATTTTTCTATCTCATCATCTTCTAATGGTACCCACGGTTTTTCAGGATCAAAAATTAATGAATTATTATCATTAGGATCATAATCTGGTTTTGTTGCCATAGCTAATAATTCTCCACTATTAGGATCCATCAAAATAATTGATACATTTTTAGCCTTATTCTTTACTAATGCTTCAAGAGCTGCTTTTTCGGCTATATGTTGTATTGTTTCATCAATTGTAAGTGTAAGATTCATTCCTTTTTGTGGTTCAAAAAAACCTTCATTATCATAGGGAAGTTCCCTTTGTTTACCATCAACAGCTTTAATCCATCTTCCATTTATTCCTGTAAGATATTTATCATAAACTTTTTCTACACCATATAATCCATAATTATCAATATCAGTAAATCCTAAAATATGAGAAGCAAAATTTCCTAGTGGATAATATCTCTGATTATCATCAACTATTTCTATACCACGTATCTTTTCATTTCTTAATTTATCTGCTTCTTCTTTATCTATCCATTTTTTTATAATCACCAAACTTTGAGTTTTAGTCATGGATTCATATACATCTTTCTTTTCCATATCTAATATGTTTGCTATAGTAATAGCATCCTTATCTAAACTAACAACATCAGCCGGCCTACACCATACTGTATAACTACTTATATTAGTTGCAATAACATTATTATTCCTATCATATATAATTCCACGTTTAGCAGGCACTGGTATATCTCTTGTCCATTGCTCTAAAGCACCTTCTCTAAGCTTTTCACCATTAATTATCTGTATGTAAAACAATCTTACACTTAATACAAATAATGATATTATACAAAATAGCAAAGCAAATACCAATCTTTTTTTTGTAATTACAGCAGGTGAAGACACTTAAGAAGCCCTCCTTGATTAATTAACTATATTATCAATAATCTTTCCTATCAAATTATTATTTTCTGCTGTATTTTGGAGATTTTCTTCTTTCTTGTCTGATAACTCTAAAGAATTATCTGTATCAACATCTATATATACTTTTTGATTTTCATCAGGATAACTCATATCTAAACTATTTATCGCAACTTCTTCAATCCATCTAGAGTCCTTAATTTTTTCTAGTCTTATTGAAAGGTTTTGTTTTTCTTTTTCTAAACTAGACACTTCAGTCTCTAAACTCGAAAGATCATACTGTAGTCTAGATATATGTGCAAATCTTAATAAGATTATTATAGATATGGTTAATACTCCAGTAGCATATAAAAATAATTTTAATTTTATTAATGTATTATTTTTTTTAGGTTTTTTATTTTTTCTCGGTTTTCTATCTTTTTCTTTTTGAAGATCATAAGTTTGAAATTCTTTTCGTGCTACTACCAATTCTATTCACCCCTTTTAAATTTTAGAACTCTATATTTTTTCCGCCACTCTCAATTTTGCACTTCTTGATCTTGGATTTTTTTGCAATTCGATTTGTGATGCTATTATAGGTTTTTTATTTATTATTTTTATTTCTCTTTTCTTATTACATTTACATATAGGAAATTCTTTAGGACAAATACATGTTTTATTTAAATATTTATAAGCTTCCTTTATAATTCTATCCTCTAAAGAATGAAATGTTATAACACTCAATCTTCCATTAGGTTTTAAACAATCAACTATGTCAAAAATACTATCTCTTAATATATCCAATTCCCTGTTAACTTCAATTCTTATAGCTTGAAAGGTTCTTCTCGCAGGATGTGGTCCATCCTTTCTTGCTCCTTTCGGTATTGCTTTCTTTATAATATCTACAAGTTCTCCTGTTGTTTCTATCTCTTTTCTATTTCTTTCTTTCACTATAAATTCTGCTATCCTTTTAGCCCATCTTTCTTCCCCAAAGTCTTTAATAATTCTATTTAAGTCATCTAAACTATAATTATTCACTACTTCCTTAGCTGAAAGTTTATCTTCTTTATTCATACGCATATCTAATGGAGCATTCTGATGAAATGAAAAACCTCTATCAGCTGTATCTAATTGATGAGATGAAACCCCTAAATCTAATAACACTCCATTGACTTTATCAATATTCAAATCACTTAATATTTCTTTTATATTTTTAAAATTATCATGTACTAAAAGATACTTATCTTCATAACCTTTCAATACTTCTCTTGACTTATTAATTGCATTCATGTCTTGATCTATTCCTATAAGTTTACCATTATCAATTCTTTTTAAAATTTCTTTAGAATGACCTGCTCCTCCTAAAGTACCATCAATATATATTCCATCTTTCCTTATATTTAATCCTTCTATAGATTCTTCTAATAACACAGATACATGCTTAAATTCCACTTATTTCACCTCAAATATATTATTAATCTATATTCCTAATTCTGCCATCTTTTCGGCTATATTCTCATAACTTAAATCATCATCGTCATTATATGCTTTCCATTCTTGACTACTCCAAATTTCGATTCTATTTGAAACCCCAATAATAGTAGCCTCTTTATCTAATTTAGCATGACATCTCAAATTATTAGGTATTAATATTCTTCCCTGTTTATCTAATTCACATTCTGTAGCCCCAGCAAAGAAAAATCTTACAAAAGCTCGGGCATCCTTTCGTGTTAAAGGTAAGGATTTTAATTTGTTTTCAAGAACATTCCATTCTTCTAAAGGATAAACAAATAAACAATTATCTAATCCTTTAGTTACTATAAAAGAACTTCCTAAGTTTTCTCTAAATTTAGCCGGTACTATTACTCTTCCTTTTTTATCAATAGAATGGATATGTTCACCAATAAACATATATTAACCCCACTTTTATAATTTTTACACCACTTGTTACCACTTTACACCACTTTATTATTAATTCTATATATATTCTCAATATCCTTCTATTTTTTAGATTTTTTTTAGTAGAACTTTAGTACTATTTTTAAAAACAAAAAAAGAATATTTTGATTGTTAACAATCAAAATATTCTTTAACTCTTTATAGTACTATTATTTTTTTTATGTTCTACATAATATTTAGTTATTAATTTATCCAAAGCAACGCTTAATTTATATATTTCATCATAATTAGCATTGCTTAGCAAAAGTTTATTAAGCTCGTCCCTTAAAAAGGTAATTTTGTCGTCTATTGTCATATTATCACCCACCATTATTAAAGGTGATTTCATTTTATTACTGAAACATGAAATTGTCAATTAATTTTATATGCTATTTGCTCGAAAAACGTAATAAAAATACTAATTCTCTTCAATATACTTCATTTTATTTCATTTTTCTACCTATATTATCTAATTAGATACATAATTTGAAGTTTTCACCATTTTTATCTACTTTTCTACATTTTTCTCTTTCTTCTAACAAAGAAAATTATCATAGTAAAAATTATTAAAACTATACTAATCAATTGAGCAACTCTTATATCACCAAGCATCAAACTATCTGTTCTTAATCCTTCAATAAAAAATCTTCCTAATGAATATAATGATAAATAAAGTAAAAACACTTCTCCCTCTATTTTCTTTTTATTCTTCCGATACCATAATAAAAATACAAACATCAATATATTCCATAAAGACTCATATAAAAAAGTAGGATGTACATTAACACCATCAACTGAAATCCCCCATGGTAAATCTGTTTCTCTTCCATATGCCTCTTGATTTATAAAATTTCCCCATCTTCCAATAGCCTGACCTAATATTATACTTGGAGCTGTTATATCTCCTATTGTCCAAAAATTAATATTTCTTATTTTACAATAAACAATAGCCGTAAATACACTTCCTATAATACCTCCATGTATAGCCAAGCCACCTTCTCTTATATTTATTATTTTTAATATATCCCCCTGATAATATTCCCATTGGAATATTACATAATAAAGTCGTGCTCCTATAATAGCAATAGGTATTGCAAATAATAGTAAATTAATCAACTCATCTTCGTCAAAGTCTATCCTTCTAGATTCTCTAATGGCTAAAAGTGTACCTAATACCATTCCTATAGCTATAAATATACCATACCATCTTACACTTATACCAAATATTTCAAATGCTATTGGATTCATATTTATCCTCCCTAATATTTTATAGCTACTAGTTATAACTAGTAGCTATAGATAAATTATAATAATTTTATACTAAAGTCAACAAACCTATTTTGATTTTATAACAGATAACGTACAATTATCTTTATTAAAGTGATTATCAAATCTATGAATTATATCATCAAATGTAACGTCTTCTAATATATTTAAATAGTTTAATAGCGAAGTATTGTTAAATGTATATTTTATAAAACTATTAGCAATATAATCTAAAGAATCAAAATTCATGACATGATGTCCAAGCATTTTATTTTTTATTCTTTTAAAATCTTCTTCATTTAATCCTTGTTTTTTAATTTTCTTTATATATTCTAATACTTTATTTAATACCTCTTTAGGATCATCTGATTCTCCACCTATAATCGAATGTGCATAGGTTTTATTAGCTGTAAATTGAGATCCAAAATTATTATTAATTATTCCTTTTTCATACATATTTTTATAAAACTCTGTTCCTGTACCAAAAAGTATATCTAATAATACATTAGTTGTAATCTGCTTTTTAATAAGTTCATCACCATCATATCCAACATCGTAGTCCTTAAATCCAATATTAAATAAAGGTATAGAAACACTTAATTTTTCTTCAATATACTTATTATTTATCTCTTTAGGTTCATTGGGATAAATCCTTTCTATATTTTTTATATCATTAGAAATACCTCTATTCATGTTTTTATTAATTACATCTATAGCTTTTTCAAAATTAATATCACCTACCATAAATAAAACCATATTAGAAGGATGATAAAAAGTATTATAACACTTATACAATGTTTCTTTGTCAATATTAGAAATACTTTCTACTGTACCTGCTATATCAATTCTAACAGGATGTTTATGATACATACCTCTTAAACAATTAAAATATACTTTCCAACTTGGATTATCATCATACATTTTAATTTCTTGTGCTATTATTCCTTTTTCCTTATCTACATTTTCATCTGTAAAATAGGGACTTTGAACAAAAGAAACTAACAATTTAAGATTCTCATAAAATTTATCAGTACAAGAAAACAAATAAGCTGTTTGATTAAAATTCGTATAAGCATTAACATATGATCCCAACTCAGAGAATTCATTGAAAATATTACCTTCTTTTTCTTCAAATAATTTATGTTCTAAAAAATGTGCAATTCCTTCAGGAACTACTATCGAATTATCTTCACCCAAAGGAACAAATTCATTATCATTAGAACCATAATTTGTAGCAAATACAGCATATTTCTTAGTAAAACCTTTTTTAGGCACAAAATAGACTTTTAATCCATTCTCCAATACATGTAAAAAAGCTTCTTCTTTTAAAATTTCATTTTTTATAGTACTTATATTATTCAATTAAATACCTCCTATAGTTATTCTATTGATTTTTTAAAAAATATACAGTATCTAATGATATTTTATTCATAGAATTTATTATATCTTCTTTTTTAACTTTATTAATAGAATCTATAATTTCATCTATATCTTGATTATCAGTTAATACTTTGCTTAAATTAAACTCAGAAATTGAATAAGTATCATCTTCTACAGCTTTCATAGATGTAATCATTGCTTTTTTAGATTGTTCAATATTTTTTTCTTCAAATTCTCCTTTTTTCATAGCCTCTATTTGTTCTTTTATTATATTTAATGCACTTTCATATTTATCAAATTCAATTCCTGCTGAAATTAGCATTAGCGATTTATATTTATATCCTCTTGAATAAATATAATATGCTAAACTCTCTTTCTCTCTAACATTTATAAATAACTTTGAATCTGGGCCACCACCTAAAATATGATTACCTACAAGAAAAGCAGTATACAAATCATCTTCATATGGTATATTGGTTCTATAACCTAATGTTAACTTTCCTTGCTTTATATCCATTTCTTCTATAACTGTTTTTTCTTCAATATCTTTCTTAATTACATTTTCTCTTTTTAAAAGTTTACTCTCTCTTTCATCAAATGGAAAATAATCTTTAATTATATTTTTAATTTCATTTTTTTCTATATTACTTACAACATTAATTTCTACTCTAGATTTTTTAAAAAAATCTAAATAATGTTTATACAAATTCTGTGAATTAATATTTTCTAAATCCTCTATATAACCATACTTATAAATATGATAAGGTTCATTCTTGCACATTTCTTCTATACATCTAGTTGTTGAATATTGTTTCTTATCATTTATTCTAGAAGAAATTCTATCTTTTAAATTCCTTTTTTCTTGAGAAACATACTCTTCCTTAAACTTATTATCTATTACCAAAGGATTATAAATTAACTCTTTTAACACATCTAATTTATTCTTCAATATATCATTAGATAAAACAAAATCTTCTCTTGGTCCTTCAATAGTAAATCTTATAATATGTTTTTCACCTTTTTTATTTACACTTACACTTAGGTCAGAACCATATAATTCTTCTAACCTTCTTTCTATATCCATAGAAGTATTATATTGTTTGGTACCTCTCTTTAAAATAAGAGGTACTAATGTATTTTTAGTAACCTCACTTCTATTTAATGGCATAATAAAATAAAAACTAATAAGTTCAGTTTTAAACTTATCTCCATTAATAATATTTAAATACACTTCATCATTTATTTTTTCTCTTGTTGTCTTTAACAAATTTATCCCTCCTATTAATTCCAGTTTTGAATATCTACACATTCAATCCTGTTTATTATTTCATTTATGATATTATTATCCATAAGAAATCCATCTAATACTTTACATTTTACTCCATCAGGAAATTCAATTTCTTTTTTTATTTTTTGATAAATATCCACTTTTATTACTTCTTCCAACTAGGGATCAACTAATTAAACGAATCATTTCAGAAATACCATATCCCAGTAATTCATTGTTTTTACTTAAATAATTAGGTTTTAAATCATCATACCAAAAAATACTATTCTGGAAGAATCAATATTTAATTCTTCCACTAATTTTTCTTTTATTTTACTTTGAAATATTACACTTTGTTTAATAGCTTCAGAATCATCAATGCTATCATTAATATTTTTATCTATTCCTATTAAATTAATTCCTATTCTTTTTATATTATTAGAATTATTCTCTATCAAATTCACATAAGATTCTATTAATGACTTACTAGACCATAAAGTATCTGTTATTATACTTATATCATAAATACCAATAAATAATATAATAAAAATATAAAAATTAACTTAATAATAGATACATATTCTTTTTTTAAAAATTAATCCTATTAACATTATAACAGAAAATGAAAAAATCATTATAAATAAATTTTCTATCGGATCTTCATAACACATATATACTAAAAATGAAATTAGTATTAAAAATATTAATATATACTTATAATATTTTCTATTATTATCCATACTATTCCTCCAAAATATATAATTATTAATATTTACGTAATGAAATAAAGCTTTTATGAAAAAAATCCAGCAATTTGCTGGATTTTTTTCATAAAAGTCTTATAATCTATTAATTACTATTTAGTCTCGAGTATCAGGAGTTAAAGCATCAATTAAATCATCTAATTCATCAGTAAAGTCATCTATTGGATCTCCTCTTCTGATATCTTCTGCTACTCTATTAATTCTATCAAAATAGTCTGTTTCAGAAGATATATATACTTCATCTATGTCTTCATTTCTCTCTTTCACTTTAGCTTCTATATCATCCCTTAATTCTTGAGAAATTTCTCCATCTGTAGTATCAACAGCATCTATTCCTACTATTGCTGTATTATCTCTTACTACTACAGTGGCATCATTAATTCCATTCACCTCTACTATACTATTAGCTATGTCTTCATTTTCACCATTAATATCATCTACATCTTCTTCAGCATCATCTGTCATATCATCATCATTATCATTTATATCACCATTATTATCTATGTCACCATTGTCTCCTACATCGCCATTATTTCCTACATCTCCATTATCATTCACGTCGCCATTATCATTTACATCACCATTATCATCTGGCTCTTCTTCTGGTTGACATCCTATACTTATAGCTGTGATCATAAGTATAATTAACAATATGATGCTGAATTTACTAAATTTTTTATTCATATTTACACCTCCTATAATTAGTATTACATAATTTATAAATTTTATTATTTAATTTTAAATATAAAAATAAAAAAGACTTTACATTTTAGTAAAGTCTAATAATTAACTCTATTTCCACTTATCATATATATTATTCTTTCACATATATTAGTTGTATGATCTGATATCCTCTCAATATACCTTCCTATAAATAACAAATCTACGATTTGTTTCATCTTACTCTTATCTTCTATTAGAATATCCAATAATTCTATATATATTGTTTCATATATATCATCTACAATATCATCCATCTTTGCCACTTCTCTTGCTAATTCTTCGTCTTTTTTCACAAAACTATCAAGGCTTTTTCTAAGCATTTCCTTGGATATGTTAGCCATATGAGGTATATCTATTAATGGTTTAATATATATTTCATTACTAAGTCTTTTAGTGATTTTTGCAATATTTACACCATTATCTCCAATCCTTTCTAAATCAGTTATTATTTTAAGTATAGTACTAATCTCCCTTAAATCTTTTGCTTTAGGTTGTTGCAATGCAATAAGTTCTATACATTTTTTTTCGATTTTAATTTCCATTTTGTCAATTTCAATATCTAAATTTATTACTTTATCAGCTAACACTTCATCTTGTTTTAATAAAGAGTCAATAGAAATATCAATCAACTCCTCCACCATTACTCCCATTTTTAATAATAAATCATTTAATCTTTCAAGTTCAATATCAAAATATTTTCTCATAATATCCCTCCTTAACCAAATCTACCTGTAATATAATCCTCAGTTCTTTTATCTTCTGGATTAGAAAATATCTTAGAAGTCTCACCATATTCAATTAATTTTCCCATTAGAAAAAATGCTGTATTGTCTGATATTCTTCCTGCCTGCTGCATAGAATGGGTTACGATTACAATAGTATATTTATCTTTAAGTTCTCCAATTAATTCTTCAATTTTTGATGTAGCAACAGGATCTAATGCTGATGTAGGCTCATCCATCAATAATACATCCGGTTTCATAGCTAATGCTCTAGCAATACAAAGTCTCTGTTGTTGTCCTCCTGAAAGTGACCATGCTGATGAATCAAGTCTATCTTTTACTTCTTCCCAAAGTGCCGCATCTTTTAAACTGGTTTCAACTATTCTATCTAATTCTGCTTTCTTTTTTATACCATTTCTTTTAGGACCGAATACAATATTTTCATATATAGATTTTGGAAAAGGATTTGGCTTTTGAAAAACCATGCCAACTTTAGTTCTCAATTCCACAACATCTACTTCAGAAGAATAAATATTTTTACCTTCATATATTATTTCTCCAACATGTTTAGTTCCATCAATTAAATCATTCATACGATTCATTGTTCTAATAAATGTCGATTTACCACATCCTGATGGGCCTATAAATGCGGTTACTTTATTTTCTTCTATTTCTATATTTATATTATTCAATGCTTTAAAATCACCATAAAAAAAATCTAAATTCTTTACATCTATTTTGATGTTCATTATAATACCTCCTAATTTTATTATTTTATTCTATTTTGATATTTATTTCTTAGTATAATAGCAACAGCATTTGCTCCTAATAATAATATCAATAAAATAATAATGGCTCCTGCTGCTAAATCATGGAATTCTGTTTGAGGCATTGTTGACCAATTATAAACTTGCATTGGTAATGTAGTAAATTTATCAAATATACTTTCTGGAATAAATGCAATAAATGTCACAGCTCCTATAATAATTAAGGGGGCTGTTTCTCCTAAGGCTCTAGCAATTGCTAATATAGATCCTGTTAAAATCCCCGGTAATGAATAAGGTAATACTACTCCTTTCACCACTTGCCATTTTGTTGCTCCCAAAGCATAAGCACCATGTCTTAATTCCTTAGGTACACTCTTAATAGCTTCTTGGGAAGAAACTATTATAATAGGCAATATAAGAAGAGTTAATGTTAAAGCTCCTGATAATATGCTCCTACCAAATCCTAAGAAATTCACGAATATTCCTAATCCTAATATTCCAAATACAATAGATGGAACTCCTGCTAAATTAGATATATTTAATTTTATAATCTTAGTTAAAATTTTTTTATCATCAGAATATTCTTCTAAATAAAGAGCACTCCCAACTCCTATAGGAAATGCAAAAATCATAGTAATAGTGATTATCCATATACTTCCAAAAAGAGGAGCTCTTATCCCTGCTTTTTCTGCAAATCTTGAGGTAAAATTAGTAAAAAATTCTATATTAATCCATTTTAAACCATCTTTCAATATATCAAATAACAATATACTTAAAATAAGCAATCCAAATAAGGTTGTCAAAAATACTAATATATGAAACCCTTTATCTATTAATTTTCTTTTCTTTACATTACTCATTAATACTCCTCCCTATATTTCTTAATTATCATTCTAGCTATAATATTCATTATCAATGTAATTAAGAATAGAAGCATTCCTACTGCAAATATAGTTTTATATATAAGACTCCCATGGGTAACATCTCCTGATGCCACTTGTACTATAAAAGATGTCATAGTTTGAACACTTTCTAAAGGATTTAGTGTTAATTTTGGTGTAGAACCTGCCGCTAAACTAACTATCATAGTTTCTCCTATAGCTCTGGAAATAGCCAAAACAAAAGAAGAAATTATACTAGATAAGGCTGCTGGTACAACAATCTTTATTGAAACTTCAAATTTTGTAGCTCCCAAGGCATATGCTCCCTGTCTAATTTCATTAGGTACAGCTTTCATAGCATCTTCACTTAAAGAAGAAATCATAGGTATTATCATAATTCCTACAGCTACACTGGCACTTAAAGCATTAAATATATTTATATCAGGAATAACTTTTTGTAATAATGGTGTTATAAAAGTTAATGCAAAATAACCATATACAATTGATGGAATCCCCGACAGTATCTCTAATAGAGGCTTAACTATTTTCCTAGTTTTTTCTGATGCATACTCACTAAGATAGATTGCACTTCCTAATCCTATTGGAATTGCAATAAAACTTCCATATACTGCAATCATTAAAGTCCCCATAACTAATGGTAGTACTCCAAACTTAGGATTAGCAAATAATGCTGTCCATTCAGTTCCTGTTAAAAATTCAATTATAGAAACCTCTCTTAAAAAAGATATAGTCTCCCTAGAAAGAATAATTACTATCCCTATAGTAGTTAATATAGATATTGATGCTAATAAAAATAAAATTATTTTAATACATCTTTCCTTAACATTTCTCTTTTTTATTTTATTACGATTTATCTTCTTTGATTTTTCCTGAATAGCATACATTTTAAATCCTCCCTACTTCTTCGTTAAGCTATATATTAATTATAATTTATTTATCTGTTAATGTTGTTGCTTTAAAGTTAATAGAATGTTAATTTTAAGTTAAGAAGATAATCTGGATACCATTCAATAAAACAAAAAGTTTCAATTACTTAACCTCCTTAAACAATAATAAAAATGGGTACATTACCCATTTTTATTATTTAGTTCCCAATTCCTTTAATTTATTTAATTCTTCTTCATATCTTTCTTCTGTTAATGCTACATAACCAGTACTTGGTACAATAGACTTACCATTATTTAAATAATAATCTACAAATTCCTTTACTTGTGATTTATTTTTATAATGATCATTATTTACATATATAAATATTGGTCTTGCTAAAGGAGTATATTTTTCACTACCAATATTCTCAGGAGTCGGTTCTACTCCATCTATACTTAATGCTTTTAATTTATCTTTATTTTCTTCATAATATGCATATCCAAAATACCCCAATGCATATTCATCTCCAGCAACTCCTTGTACTAATACATTATCATCTTCACTAGCAGTAAAGTCCGTTCTAGTAGCTCCACTTTCCCCTACAATTGCTTCAGTAAAATAATCAAAAGTTCCTGAATCTGTTCCTGGACCATATAATTTAATTTCTTCTTCTGGCCAATTAGAATTTATATCACTCCACTTTTTGACAGAGCTATTTGGTTCCCAAATTTTCTTTAATTCCTCTACAGTAATATCATCTGCCCAATCATTATTACTATTTACAACCACTGATATTCCATCAAGAGCAACAGTTAATCTAGTAAATTCTATTCCATTTTCTTCTGCTATTTCAGCTTCTTCCTCTTTTATTTCTCTAGAAGCATTACTTATATTAGTTTCACCTATTGTAAATCTTTTCATTCCTCCACCAGTTCCAGAAACCCCTACAGTAACTTCTGTATCTTCATGTCCAATTTGAAACTCCTCTGCAACTGCCATTGTAATAGGATAAACTGTTGACGATCCATCTATCTCTATTGAACCACTTAATTCCTCACTTTTTTTAGTATCGTTGGATTTCTCTTCGCCTTCTGTTTCACAACCAACAAACACTGATACTGACAATATTAATACTACTAATAATGATACAATTTTTTTCATGTTAATATCCCCTTTCACAATTTATAATTTATCTTTCAAGGAAAGTATAACATTATCTATTTTGAAATATGTTGTCTCCTGGTTAAGGGTATGTTAAATAACTGTTAATTGGATTATATTGAAGTTAAAGTCTATATACTGTATAATTTAATCTAGATTAAATTATAACCATAAGTTGAAAGGAGATTTATATGAAATTAGGTATAGTTGGATTACCCAATGTAGGAAAATCTACATTGTTCAATGCCATTACAAAAGCAGGTGCAGAATCTGCAAATTACCCATTTTGTACAATAGAACCTAATATGGGTGTTGTATCAGTTCCTGATGAAAGGCTCGATATATTAACAGAAATGTTCAATTCTGAGAAAAAAATACCTACTGCTATAGAATTTTTTGATATCGCAGGATTAGTTAAAGGTGCTAGCAAAGGAGAAGGCTTAGGTAACAAATTCTTATCTCATATAAGGGAAGTAGAAGCAATAGTTCATGTAGTAAGATGTTTTGAAGATGAAAATATAACTCATGTAGAAGGAAATATTAATCCTTTAAGAGATATTGAAATAATCGATCTAGAACTTATATTGTCAGATTTAGAAATAATGACCAAAAGACTAAATAAAACCGAAAAATTAGCAAAAGGTGATAAATCCCTTTTAAAAGAATTAGATATAATAAAAAGAATTATTCAAGTACTTGAAAATGGCAATCCAGTTAGAAATATTGATTTTAATGAAGATGAAAAAATATTTGTGAAAAACTTAAACTTATTATCTAACAAACCAGTATTATATGCTGCTAATATTTCAGAAGAAGATATAATTAATGATAATAAAAATGAATACTTAAAAGCTTTAAATGAATATGTAAAAAAAGAAAACTCTGGATTAATAACTATATGCGGGAAAATCGAATCAGAAATTGCAGAATTAGAAGATGATGAAAAAGAAATGTTCTTAGAAGAATTAGGTCTTAAAGAATCTGGATTAGATAGATTAATAAAAGCTAGTTATGAATTATTAGGTCTAATCTCATTTCTAACAGCAGGACCAAAGGAAACTAGAGCTTGGACTATTAAAAAAGGTTGGAAAGCTCCTCAAGCTGCTGGTAAAATTCATACTGATATGGAAAAAGGCTTTATACGAGCTGAAATCGTAAGTTTTAAAGACTTAAATAAATCGGGTAATATGGTTAAAGCGAAAGAACAAGGATTAGTTAGATTAGAAGGTAAAGATTATATAATGAAAGATGGCGATGTTGTAATATTTAGATTTAATGTATAAAAAATTCCCTATTAATAGGGAATTTTTTATACATATATATTTAATAATAATCCTTCTATTTCTCCAACAATTCTTAATAAATTTAACTTGCTATTTTCACCTTTTATCATTTCATCAGTTAAATCTATTAATTTATCATCTATCTTAGATACTATTTTTAATATCCTAGATCTTCCTCCTCTTTTAAATCCTCCTCTTTTATCTAACTCTAATCCTAATTCTACTGCTTCATCTAAAAAATCTTTGATTTTCTTCTTATAATCAAAAAGATTTTCAATTGTTTTTTTCTCAGCTAATTGTTTTCCAGATTCTTTTATTTCAGACATCATTTCATGTAATTTTTCTAAATTAACATCTTGACTCTTTTTATCCATAACTTCTTTAAAAGAAATTTCATTATTATTTTCTGTATTATTTGTCTTATCAATACTTTTCATTCCCACTCTTTCTACCTTCAATTTATCACTCCTAAGAATCTTTCTCTAAATTCTGTAATAATAAAAATATTTCTGCTATTACAGAATATAACTGAGGTGGTATATTTTCTCCTAAATCCATATCAAGTAAATTACTTAATAATGATGTATCTTCTTCTAAAGGGATATTTCTTTCTTCGGCCATTTCAATAAGTTCTTGAGCCATATTACCTTTTCTATTGGATATGATTTTTGGTAATGAATCGGTAGAATTCTCATAATGAACCGCTATTGCTCTTTTTTCTTTAAAATTATTCTTAAAATTAAATCTCCTATAACTCATATCCTTATATCTAACCCCTTTCTATGAGAATTAAATTCATCACTAGTATTTTCTAATGGTTTATCTAATATACTTGTGTCAATTTTTTCTTTAGAAAATTTATCATATCTTATTCTATTCACATTATATCCTATATCCTTAAGTTTATCTACTAATTCATCCTCTAAGAAAGCTATCTTGTTTTTTATTTTATTATTATCATTTCTTATAGTAATATCTAAATTTCTATTCTGAGAATTAATAAGAATACCTGTTTCTCCTAATTTATCAGTTTCTATTAAGAAATATAAACTGCTATTCTTCCAATCTATTTTTTCATTTTCTTTATTTGAATTAACAATTAATTTCATATTTTCAATTTTCCCAACAAGATTAACTGGAATATCAAAAAACATAGTTTGTACAGAATTATTATTTTCTAATTTGTTCAATAATTGTTGACCATTCAAATTATCTAAAACTTTCATAATACTAGATATATCCTTAATACTTCTATTCTCTTGAGACATAATTTTTAATAAATTTCCTTTTAAATTTTCTTCTAAATTTATATTATTTAAATTAAACAATTCATCATTCAATATATCCTTTTCATAATTTAATCCTAAATTCTTCATATAATCATATACTTGTCTTGCTCCAGAAGGTGGATTTTTAAAAATATCAAATGAAGAGTTAATATTATCTTTACTCCCATTAATATCTTTACTTATTTCTTTAGATAAACCATATACAATTTTTTCCTCAGATGCCTTAAATTCTATTTTATTTAATTCTTCTTTTATTTCATTTATTAGTATCTTTCCTTCTTTAATATTGTTTTTTGATACTAAATTCTTTGCCATGTCTATTTTACTACTTATTTTTATTAATTTTTTTTCGGTTAACATATCTGTATACAAAGTTATATCACTCTTTAATATTTTTCTATTTAAATAATCTAAACTATTTTCTAAACTCTCTTTTATATCTTCTTTATTAATAGTATTATCAAATATAACTCTATCCATGTTTTTTACTAATGTATTCTTTAAATCTTTAAAATTTTCATTAATTAAATTCATCTTTTCTGTAACTATAGTCATTAATACTTTCTTTTGACCATTAAATTCCGTTGATAATATATTTTCTGGATATGAACTTAAATCTAGATTATCATTTTCTTTATCTTCTAATCTTGATAATAAAGAATTATTGTCTATATTTTTCTCATCTTTATTTTTATTAAAATTCTCTAAAATTTTATCACTTAAATCATTAACCACTTTTTCATCCAATTTTAAATCAATACTATCTTCTTCTCCATTTAAAATTGTTAAATCAATTTGTAAATTAAAAATTTCTAATATATCATTTAAATTTACATCTATACCATCACCAAATAGAGTTTCTTTTATAGATATAATATTTTTCAAAGTTATATCTATACTCTTATCAACTAATCTATTTAGTATATCAATTTTCTCTTCTAATGGAGAATTATCTTTTTCAATAAATTTTCTTATTTGATTAATCTCTTTATCACTTAACTTTACTCCTTTATCCCTTAATGTTTTTATTATTTTTTTTAATTCTTTTCCTTCAATTCCTTCCAATTTATTTAAAGCTTCAATATCATTATTAACCTTACTATTTTCAACATAATCTACAGATATACCATCAGAATCAATGTTTGTTATATAAATTTTTCCTTTACTATCATCAATTCCATCTAAGCTTTTATTAAACTTAGCTTTAATATCCTTTCCATTAACATTTATAATTGCAGTATCTTTGGATAGTTTTTCCTTGAAAGTAAAATCTAACGTACTTCCTACTTCTAAATCATTATTTCTATTTAATTTCTGATACTTACTACTTATATTATTAATTATTTTCATATCTTCACTCCCTAATTTACTTCCATGAAATATATCGGCAAAATTAGGCATTTTATTTAGCATTATTAAAAAATAAGCCAGGTTTATAAACCTGACTTATTTTAGTAATTCGAATTTTCATGTTCTCCTTTTACTATAGATACTGAAGAACTTGCTCCAATTCTTGTTGCTCCTGCTTTTATCATTTTATCAACAGTATCTCTATCCCTAACTCCTCCAGATGCTTTTACACCCAATTCTTTACCAACAATTTTTTTCATAAGAGTAACATCTTCAACAGTAGCCCCTCCCGTTGAAAATCCAGTAGAAGTCTTTACAAAATCAGCTCCCGCTTTTTTAGATAATTTACATGCAATTTCTTTTTCTTCATCAGTTAATAAACAAGTTTCTATTATTACCTTTACTAATTTATCTTCTGAAGCATCTACCACACTTTTAATATCTTCTTTTACTAAATCATAATTTTTATCCTTTAATGCTCCTATATTTATTACCATATCTAGTTCATCTGCACCATTTTCAATTGATTTTCTAGTTTCAAAAGCTTTAACTTCTGAAAAAGTACTTCCTAATGGAAAACCTATTACTGATGTAACCTTAACATCACTATTATTTAATTGTTCTGCAGCATAGCCAACATAATATGGATTAACACATACAGATGCAAAATTATTTTCCTTAGCCTCATCACATATTTTCTTTACTTGTTCCTTTTTTGTATCTGGCTTAAGTATTGTGTGATCAATTATTGAAGCAATATTATCCATTATATAACCTCCGTTATTTAACTAAATCTACCATCATTCCATTTTTAGCTCCAGCTGCATTTCCTTCCTCAATATCTACATGCATTTCTAATGAATACTTAGGACTTACTCTAACTAATACATTTTCAAATATAAGAGATCTTTCTCCTGGAACTTTAACCTTAACTCTATCATTATCTTTTAGTCCAAATTCTTTAGCATCATCAGTATGCATATGAATATGACGAGATGCTGCAATTATACCTTTTTCTATTACTACTTCTCCTTTTGGTCCTACAATTTTTGCTCCTGGAGTCCCCTCTATATCACCTGAATCTTTAATAGGAGGTACAACTCCAAGTTTAAATCCATCAGATAAAGCAACTTCTGCTTGTGTATTTTCTCTAGCTGGTCCTAATACTCTAACTCCCTTTAAAGCACCTTTTGGTCCTACAATATCAACTTTTTCTTCGGATGCATATTGTCCTGGTTGAGAAAGGTCCTTAAGTCTAGTCAACTCATATCCTTCCCCAAAAAGCTTGTCTATATGTTCCTTACTCAAGTGAATATGTTTGTTTGATAATGCAATTGGTAATTGCGTCTTCATTATAAATTCCTCCTAATATATATATATTTATTTATTACCCAAAAATCATCTAAATTTAATTATGTAATAAAATTCTAACACATAATTTCACAGATTAAATTATAAAACTTTTCATTATAAAAATCAAATAGTGAACCTCACCCCCTGAATAAAATATTCAGAGGGTGCTTGTGCCTTAATGCATGGTCAATACTTCATTAATTCATTTAAAACTTTTAAAAAATCTGGATAGGAAGTTTTAATAGACGATATATTATCTATCTTAGATACTCCATCTGCCATTAAAGCTGCTATACTCATGGACATAGCAATCCTATGATCTTTATAAGTATTTATCTTTCCACTTTTAAAGTTAGATTTTCCTTCAATTATCATACCATCTTTCAACTCTTTTATACCTACTCCCATACTATATAATCCTTCTACAATGACATTAATTCTATTACTCTCTTTTACTCTTAATTCCTCTGCATTTTTAATAATAGTCTTTCCATCAGCACAAGCAGCAGCTACTGCTAATATAGGTATTTCATCTATTATTCTAGGAATTAAATCACCTTTTATTTCTATTCCTCTAAGATTAGAACTTCTTATTTCCATATCTACTATAGGTTCATTATTTACTTCTCTATAATTAAATATTTCTATATTTCCACCCATCTCTTTTAAAACATCTATTATTCCACTTCTAGTTTTGTTATACCCAACACCTTTAATTTTAATATGAGAATTTTTCAAAATTAAAGCTCCTACTATAAAAAAAGCTGCAGATGACATGTCTCCTGGAATAAATACTTCCTTTCCTTTAGGTTTTATATTAGAATTAATAATTACTACATTATCTTTTTCAATAACATTGATTCCAAAATATTTCATCATTCTCTCTGTATGATCTCTTGATTTACTTGGTTGAACTATTTTTGTTTCTCCGTTTACATATAAACTTAAAAACATAATAGCAGATTTTACTTGAGCGCTAGCTATATCTTGATTATAAATTATAGAATTTAATTCTTTTACTGGCAATATTGTTAATGGAGGATAATTATTATTTTTACTATTTATATTAGCTCCCATCATAGAAAGAGGATCTATTATTCTTCTCATAGGTCTTTTTTCTATAGATTTATCTCCTGTAATAATAGTTTGAAATCTTTGTCCGGCTAAAATACCAGTAAGTAATCTTATGGTTGTCCCTGAATTTCCAACATATAATTCTTTTTTTGGTTTATTAAGTCCATAAAGACCTACTCCATTAATAAATACTTTATTGTCACAAGTTTTTATATCTACTCCTAAATTTCTTAAACAATTTATAGTATTTATACAGTCTTCACTAAACAAAAAATTATCTCCAATAGTAACTCCTTCCGAAATAGACCCTAGCATAACAGTTCTATGAGATATAGACTTATCGCCTGGCGCATTTATCTCCCCAATTAATGAAACATTTCCACCCTTTATATACATATCATCTATCAGCCCCTAAAGATTTTATAATTAAGCTTCTATCAATTCCTTTATAAAATATTCTTACTTCTCCTCGATTAATAGGAAGTATGAAAACAATATCTTTATTAGTATTTTTCTTATCATTTTCTAAATTTTTAATTATTTCTTGTTTTTCTTCCCTTGTAAATTTTACATCTGATATAATTTTATTTAATAAATATTTAATTTCACAATAATAATCACTTGATATATATCCAAGTTCTCTAGATATATACGCTTCACTTATCATTCCTAAAGCTATAGCCTCTCCATGAGTAAATCTTTGAAAATCATTTAATGATTCAATACCATGTCCAATCGTATGTCCAAAATTTAATATCTTTCTAATATCATTTTCATAAGTATCTAGATAGACTATCTCTTCTTTTATTTCCAAAGATTTTTTAATTATATTTTCCATTTTATCTATATTCAAACTTTTAATAATATCTATCTCCATTTTTAACATCTTAAAAAAATCATAATCTCTTATTATTCCATATTTTATCACTTCAGACAATCCAGACTTAAGATTCTTTAAGTCTAATGTTTTCAGAGTTTCAGGATCAATTAAAACTTTTTTAGGTTGATAAAAGCTACCAATGATATTTTTTATATTATTATAATTAATTCCAACTTTTCCTCCAACGCTACTGTCTACTTGGGACAAAAGAGTTGTAGGAATCTGTATAAAATCAATTCCTCTCATATATGTAGAAGCTACAAATCCTGCTAAATCACCTATTACTCCTCCTCCTAAACTTATTATCAATGATCTTCTATTATACTTACCATATAATAACTTATCATAGATATCTTTCGATGTGTTTAATGATTTACTTTTTTCTCCCGGGGAAATTATATGAAAATCTATTTTAAAATCCTTTAATGTTTTTTTTATTTCATTAATATATATATTAGCTACATTTTCATCAGTAATAATTAATATTTTTTCTTTCTTATATTCCTTTATATAATTTGATAAATCATTTAATAAATCTCTCTTTATATAAACAACATAATTTTCACTTTTAGTTCTTATGTTTAACTTCAAGAATATCACCTCTTTTTAATATATTTTATATATTTAGTATAATTATTTTTCATTTCTTGAATACTATCTCCACCAAACTTAATTATTAATTCTTCAGCAATTATCCAAGATAAAATACTTTCCCCTACGATACTAGCAGAAGATACTGCACATACATCTGCCCTTTCTTTATGTGCTAAATACTCTTTCTTTGTATCCATATCTATACTTTTCAGAGGGATTTTTAAAGATGGTATAGGTTTCATATATCCTTTTAATATTATATTTTCTCCATTAGAAATTCCAGCCTCAATGCCTCCAGCATTATTTGTTGTCCTATAATATCCATTATCATAAAAAATTTCATCATGTACTTGTGAACCAAGTTTTTTAGATATATTCATTCCTTCTCCAATTTCTACTACTTTTATTCCTTGAAGACTCATAAGTCCTTGAGCTAATTTTCCATCTAATTTTCTATCCCAATGACTATGGCTCCCTAACCCAATAGGTAAATTAATTGCAAATATTTTAAAAGCTCCCCCTAATGTATCGCCTTTTTCTTTGCATTCATCAATTTTATCTATTACTTTTCCTTCTATTTTCTTATCTATTATTCTTAAAGATGAATTTATATTTAAAATTTCACTAATTGAATAATGACCTTTATCTTCTATCCCACCTATTTCTGTTACATGACTACATATATCAATATTAAATTCTTTTAATATTAACTTAGCTATAGCTCCTATTGCTACACGCATAGCTGTCTCTCTTGCACTTGCCCTTTCTAAAATATTTCTTATATCTTTCTGTGCATATTTTATTACGCCTGCCAAATCTCCATGTCCAGGTCTTGGCTTTGTTATTATATTTTCTGTAATTTCATCCATAATGCTCATCTTTTTATACCAATTTTTGTAATCTTTATTTTCTATATATAAAGTTAAAGGACTGCCTATGGTGAAACCACCTCTAACTCCAGATAGTATATTTATACTATCTCTTTCAATTTCCATCCTTTTTCCTCTTCCATATCCCCTTTGCCTTCTTTTCAATTCACTGTTTATATAATCTATATCAATAAATAAATTAGCAGGTAATCCTTCAATAATACCAATTAATCCTTCCCCATGAGATTCCCCTGCATTTAAATATCTTAACATAAAATTTCCTCCTAACTCTAAAATAAAAAGCTGCCCATGGCAGCTCATCTAACATATTTAAAGTATTTTGAAAGTATAAATATTATTACAGTTTCTATCGGTATTGTTACTAAAGCTGTTAATACTCTAATAGGAAATATAGCTATAAACCCTAATTTATACATAATAATTAACCATAAAGTAGTTAACATCAAAGACGTAATAATTGTTGTTATTGATACTACAAATATTAATTTATCAAATCTATATCCAACATTTTCATTTTTATATTTTTTATTCATAATTAATGGTATAATTATAAATCCTAAAATACCTATTACATATATAATAAGAAACTCCATAGGAATTTCATTTCCTGATTTCTTATATGTCATATAAGAAATCCCAAAAAGTAAAATAACAATAAGTCCATTAATAATACTAAAATTTAATTTTGAATTCTCTCTATATATGTAATGATAAAATATACCTGGAATAAATCCACTTAATCCTGCAGTTAACGTAAAACCAGGGAAATAAGGTCCCATAGGATTAATCATAACACCAACTAAATCTGCAGTTATTCCTGTTAAAGCTCCTACAATAGGTCCAAATAATATTCCAGAAATAGCAATAGGTATTCCACCAAATGTAATTCTTAAAGCTTGAGCTCCTGCTATAGGTACCATTATTGAAAATGCTCTAGTAAGTATTATACTGATAGCAGTGAGTAAACTTGCTGAAACTAAAACTTTAGTATTAACTCTTTTGTTCATATTCAAAAATCCCCCCTTTTCTTTATATATGCTATTAGAGCTCCGTCACACTAAAGAAAAGAGACCTTTAATGTACAGCGGACGCAGCAAGATATCGCGGTTTAATCCTTCGTTTAAAGGCAACTTCCCATCCTTTAACACTTAACGCATCTTACCTACTCTGACATTATATATCTATTCTAATACACAATTTATTCTTTGTAAATAAAATCATAAGAACAATTTTTTTCTTCTTCTTTTTTATACTCATTAATTGAAACAATAATTTTTTTTAATAAAGAAACTAAACCTAATGAAAATAATATTATAGAAACTATTAAATAATAAGTATAAAAATTAGTAAATTTCCCAAATATCCAAAGCATGAATCCACTTAATAAATATTTTTTCCATTTATTAGGTGATATTATGTTATGACTATATTGATTAATATTTTTTCTCTCTGACCTCATCTTATTTAATATATAACCTTCAATATCTTTTTCTTTAGGAAACATTGAAGTTTCATTTAATATTTCAACTACATCTTTCATATTTAATAAATATATCTTCATGTGCTTTTGAATTTTTTTAATCAAATTATTTGCTTCTTCAGTATAATCTGTAGTAGTTATAATAATTCCTTCATCAAAATCATTTCTTCTAAGTTCCATAAAAAAATCTCTAATTATTCCTTCATTTACATCATATCCCTTAGTATATTGTAGTAACTTTACACCTATTTTAACATTATTTCTCTCTAGACTTATATTTAAATCTTTTGAATCTATCTTTAATATATCTATATAATCTAATTCCTTAAATAAATCAATAAAATAATCTACAAACTCCTCAGGAGACCTATTCAATAACTCATTATAAATATTATTTTCCACTACATTATTTTTAGTCATGCCTTTAGATTTTTCAATTGTCCTAAAATCTTTAAATATAATTCCTAAGAATAATAAAATAGCAATAAATGAACTTATAATTAAAGATAAATAAATATTTTGAACTTTAATAAAGAGAAATATAAATAAACCAATAAAGACCATTAATGATATAAATAACCTATCTAATAATCTAGCAATCAAAGTTTTTCCTTTAAAAATTTCTCTTGCATAAAAAGATTTTATTCTATATTTATTTACTTTCTTCGTAATATATTTGATTGTTTTATTCCATAATAATTTGATGTCCATAAAATCCTCCTTTTTTAAGTATTGTAGACATCAAATTATTATTTTATTCTATTTTATATTTTTTTCTCAAAATAATTCCTAAAAATAATATTATAATCAACTGCAATATTAAATATATTAATGTTTTTATCGCTATACTATTAAAAAAATCTAATGGTAACATTTGAATCAAAATATCTGTATCAGGATTTAATAACCATAAATCATTTGTAAACAATATCTCATGAAAAATATCAAAATATTTATTAAAATTAATACTCAATAGAATTCCAAATATAAATAAAATTAATGTTGGTACTATAGAAGCTATAATTAAAATTTTATACAAATCTTTAATGTAAAACCTTACTATTAAAAATAATGTTACTATTACTAAAATCAATGATATATTCCTTATCATAAATCCTTTTTTAAATAAATTTCTAACATCAACCATATGTAATATTTCTCTTTCACCAAATACCAATTCTTGTCTTCCATCTATCTTCGCTTCAATAATTAGATCCTTCCTATCTCCTTTTAAATACTTAAGCATCTCATCAGTTACTTCCATTAACGTATTTTCTTCCATCTTAGTAACTTCAGATATATTATATTCTTCAAATTTATCTTGAAAAAACTTTCTATCAAATGTTGAAATTTGAACATTTGTTAATAATAAAGTTACAATTAAAGAAATTATAAATATTATACCAATAATTATTTTTTTCATATTATATTCCTCCGCTAATTAAAAATTTTCTTTTTTATTTGTATAATAATAAAATAAATAATTATTATAGGTATAATCAACATTAAAATTTGTCTATTATATATCTTTATCTTTCTAAAAATATATGTCCAATTTTCACCTAATACTTTTCCTAAAATAATTAAACCTAAATTATGAATACTTGTAATTATAAATATAGCAGTATATGCAATATTTTTTCTCACTCTAAAAATTCCAGCTGATAAAATAGTTATTGAGTATAATCCAGGAATAAACTTACTTACTATTATAACTATACCTCCAAATTTCTTAAATAACCTGTTTAACTTTAACACTTTATCTGTTTCAAATAATTTTTTAATTATTTTAAAATCTATAATTTTATGTCCTTTTTTATATCCTAATGTATATAAAATAATTGATGAAAGAAAAGTAGCAATAATTGCATTAAATATTACCAAAATAACATTAATTCTTGCTACTTCAGATAAATACCCTTCTATTATTAAAACCATATCTCCAGGATATGGAGGAAATAACACTTGTAATGTTTGAGAAATAAAAAAGAAAACATATGAAAGTATTATATTCTGAGAAACAATACTTTCAGAAAATTTTATTATAAACTCTTCCATCTTTCCACCTCTAATTTAAATAAACTCAATAAACATTTCCAATTATATTTTCTTTATAATAATATCATATTATTATATTTTTCAAAACAAAAAGTAGCGAATTACTTTTCGCTACTAAACAATATAATTCAAATTATCTATAATTTTTATCATTAAGCCATAGCTTTTTCTAATTTACTTAAATGTTGAATAGGAAACATACTTAATAATTCTTTAAATTGATCTACAGTTAATCCACTTGTAGTAGTATAGATTTCTATTTTCTTATCTAAATTTGCATTTTGAAAATCTTTTTTTATTTCTTCAAAACTTTTTTTCAATTTTCTTCTCCCTTCTTATAGTTAGTAATTATTCTAAGTAGTTATTAGTTTAAGTAATAAAAGAAAATTTATACTTTTTTATTTTATATTATATAAAATATTTTTCGAAATTTTACACATCCTAAGACTATATAATATTTAAGGAGGTCAATTATGCAAAATGGAGTTCATGTATATAATGAAATTGGTCAATTAAAGACAGTTTTAATTCATAGACCTTGTCATGAAATAGAAAATCTTGTTCCAGAATATCTTGAAAGATTACTTTTTGATGATATAGCATATATTAAACAAGCAAATATAGAACATGATAGATTTGCTGAACTTTTAAGAAATAATGGAACCGAAGTATTATATCTAACTGATTTAATATCAGAAGTTCTAGAAAACAAAGAAATTAAAGATAAGTTTTTAAATGAGTTCATTAATGAAGGAAATGTATCTTCTAAACAATTAAAAAAGACTTTAATGGAGTATTTAAAAGACTTTGATACAAAAGATATGATAGAAAAAATTATATCTGGAATAAGAACTAAAGAAATACCTGAAATTAAAAATAAATCTCTTGTAGATATGGTTAACGAAAGAGAAGATTATCCATTTTATTTAGACCCTTTACCTAATCTATATTTTCAAAGAGATCCCTTTGCAACTATAGGTAATGGAATTACATTAAATAGAATGTCAACTATAACTAGAAACAGAGAAACAATTTTTGCAAAATACATCTTTGATTATCATCCAAGATTTAAATGTGTGCATAAATGGTATGATAGGGATGCTAAATATCCTTTGGAAGGAGGAGATGAATTAGTATTATCCAATAAAGTATTAGCCATAGGAATAAGCCAAAGAACAAGTGCTAAGGCTATTCAAACTATAGCTGAAGGAATTTTAGGTGAAGAATCATTTGAAACAATCCTAGCATTCAATATTCCTAAAGCTAGAGCTTATATGCATTTAGATACAGTTTTTACAATGGTAGATCACGACAGTTTTACCATACACCCTGGAATAGAAGGTCCATTAGAATTATATAGTATTAAAATGAGCCCAAATAATTCTCTATCTATAAAATTCGAAAAGGAAGAACTCTCTACAATCCTAAGTAAATATCTTAACCTTTCTTCTGTTAACTTAATTAGATGTGGCGGTGGAGATTTTATAGATGCAGGAAGAGAACAATGGAGTGATGGTTCTAATACTTTAGCAATATCACCAGGTAAAGTATTATGTTATGACAGAAATTATGTTACAAATGAATTTCTAAGAAAAAATGGAATAGAAGTCTTAGAAATGCCATCTTATGAATTATCTCGAGGTAGAGGTGGTCCTAGATGTATGAGTATGCCATTAATAAGAGAAGATATACATTAAATTAAAAATAAGATAGAGTAATATTACTCTATCTTATTTTTAAAAATTATAATATTCTTATTAAGAAAATTTATTTTAAAATTAATAAATATTACCTTCTACTTGATTAAAACAGCACCTATCCAAGTAATTTCATTAGTACCAAATACAATTTCTATTCCTTTAGTCTTAACTGTTTTAACAACATTTACTCCTACAGCTTCTAAAGAAGTTCTAGCCTTATCAGGATATATACATTCGTCATAACCTTTTTCTCTTTTACAAGGCTTACAAATTTTACATTCTCCCGCAATAAAACCTAATGGTTCAATATAACCTTCTTTTATTAATTCATTCTCAATTTCTAGCACTATTTCATGTAATCTTTTCTGAGAATTATAATATTTATACGTATTTGAATCTTCAATAATATCTTTAAATAATATTAAATATCCATCATTATATGATTTAATTGTTTTTTTATACTTTTCTACTGATCCGATTATAGGCGGACACATAAAATTATTATTATATCTTCCACACTTGTTTTCTATACAATAACCTCTAATAGAATCATCAAAAATTATTTCTTTTGGATTAATTTTATATATTTTTACTTTTTCATCTATATATTTATTAAAACTCATCATTTAATCACCTTATTTAAGTATAATCTCATCTATTATTTCATCATAACTTATTGGAATTTCAATTTCATATTTACCATATTCTATTTTTTGAGTTGCTTTTCTTTCTTTTAATCTATCTAGAAAACTTTCTTTATTATCAATAATATGTAATTCATATAATTTATCTATAATATCATTTATTGATTCACCTTTATCAATAACTAATTTCTTTATTTTCTTCTCTTCTTTTTGTTCTTTATTATGTTTGCTATCTTCTTTTTGATTATTATCTAATGAATTACTATGTTCTCTATCATCTTTCAATTTAATTTCAGTATACTTAGAAACTATTTCTTCATCAGTATATTCCTTATATTCTATCTTAGGATTAAAATAAAATACTATGGCAGTAAATATAATCCCAATTCCCATACCTAAAAACAAAATAGCTACATCTGTTATTTTAATTTTTTGCATATTTAACCCTCCTATAATTTCTTATTTAATTATACTATAAAATCTTAATAAAGTTAAAAAATTTGACTATATTTTCTTCTTATTATAAGGTATATATTAATATGGAGGTAATACAATGGAAAATGAAAATAGAATGGGAACACAACCAATTGTCCCATTATTGTTTAAACTATCAATACCATCTATTATATCCATGGCTATTCAAGCTCTATATAATGTTGTTGATAGCATTTACATAGGTAATTACGATTCTCTTGCCTTAACAGGATTGTCTATTGCCTTTCCTATTCAAATGATTCTTATAGCAATTGGAACAGGAACAGGTGTAGGTACTAGTGCTATGATATCTCAACAATTAGGCAAAGGAAATAAAGATAATGCCTCTAGTGCTACTGAACACGTACTTATATTATCTTTCGTCTATGGAATAGTTATGGCCATTATTGGGATTTTATTTTCTAATAATCTTATTTCTCTTTTTACTAATAATTCTGAAATAATAAGTTATGGTACCCTATATATAAGAATAATACTTATTGGATCAACTGCCATGTTTATTCCAATGATATCTAATAATATTCTTCGTGGAGAAGGAAATACTTTTATACCTATGATATCGATGCTAATAGGATCCATTATTAATATAATACTAGACCCATTATTAATATTTGGTATAGGGTTTTTTCCAGAATTAGGTGTAGAAGGAGCAGCAATCGCTACAGTATTAGCCCGACTATTGAGTGGTATATTTATAGTTTTAATGATTTTCAAAGGAAATAATGAAATAAAAGTAAATTTTAAAGATTTCTCTTTTAATTTTGATATTATAAAAGACATATATAAAGTTGGTTTTCCAGCAATGATAATGCAAATGTTAGCATCTTTTATGACCAGTGGATTAAATCTTATAGTTGGAGCCTTTAGTGAAACTGCAATAGCAGCCACAGGCATATATTTTAAATTACAATCTTTTGTATTTATGCCTGTATTCGGACTTAATCAAGGATATATGCCCATAATCGGGTATAATTATGGGCATAATAACCCTAAAAGAATGAAAAAAACAATTAAATATGGTTTCATTATCTCGTTTATTTTTACCACACTAGGGTTTCTATTGTTTCAATTAATACCAACTCAATTAATTAACTTATTTATTTCAAGTTCAGAAGAAAATCAAGAACTATTAGAAATAGGAACTATAGCATTAAAAACTATAAGCATTGCTTTTCCAATTATTGGCCCTGCTATTATTGGTTCCACTACGTTTCAAGGAATTGGAAAAGGATTCCATAGTTTAACTTTATCATTTTTACGCCAAATAGTTATTCTATTACCCTTTGCATATTTATTAGGTCAATATGGTGGATTAAACTTTATATGGTTCTCTTTTCCATTATCTGAATTAATTGCATTCATATTTATGATCTTATGGCTGCGTAAATCCTTAAACAATATATTTTCAACTATGGAAACTAATCAAAAAAACTAGACATCAAATGTCTAGCCACTATATATTTATCAATATAAATATATAGTGGGCAGCAACTCCTGCACACACTCATCCAACTAAATAACTTGCTATAGTCCTAGATGTCAATTTTCTATGTCCTAAAGAATCTAACATAACAACATAAGTACTTAAAAAACCACTCATACCATATATCTTTGCCCTTTCCATCATGTTCAAAGCTACCTTCTGACTAAGCAGCAGAAGTTGCACTCCCGAAATAAAACTTATCAGTAAATTTTAACATTTGAATCATCCTTTTCTGTTTTTTATAATTAAAATTACACCGACAGCTATTATTATTAAACCCATTATTAAATTTGTATTCTGATTGGAGAACATAGGACTAGTTGCAATCAGAAGCAATCCTATAGAAACTATGAAAAGATACCATTTATTCATCTTATCTCCCTTCCTGAAATCGTATATATATATCTATAAACTCTTCAGCTAATATTTTAAAAGCTTCCGCACTCATCATTTGATCTTCTGCATGTACTAATATAAGGCTAAATTCAAGCTTTTCATCACTAGCTTCTTTTTGTATCAATTTGGAATGTGATCTATGACCTTGTAGAAAGAGTTCATTCCCTTCTTTTATTTTTTCTTCTGCTCCTTTAAAATCTCCACTCTTTGCTTTCCCTATAGCGTCAATAAATAATGATCTTGCTGTTCCTACTGCAGAAATTATTTCAAAATAAATCATTTCTAACTGTTCCATCTTTATCTCCCTTTCTAAATAAAGTAAGACTCAGATCAGGTAGCATTTAGCTACCTAAATTCAGAGTCTTTTTTATAATATTTTATGCTATTTGTTTATCTTCCTTATCAACTTTATTTACTCTATTTGCCAAAATAACAAATGGTGACCATATTACAAATGAAATAAATAAATTAAATATTGAAGCCAGACCGGCTAACCAGCTACCTCCTGTTGCAAGATACGCAAGTACACCTACTGGCATTACCCATGGAACTGCTACAAATGTAGGAGGAATAATTCCTGCTGCTGTAAGTAAATAAGCAATAGTTGCAGTAATTGGTGGAATTATTAACCATGGTATTATATAAAATGGATTTAACACTATAGGCATACCGAATACTATTGGCTCATTTATGTTAAATAATCCCATTGGTGCTCCTAATTTTGCAATTGTTTTTGAATCTTTTCTCTTTGAGAAAATGAATATCGCGATAATTAAAGCAAGGGTTATACCGGAACCACCCATTTGTGAATATGCATCAAATGATACTCTAGTCCATATGTAAGGTAGATCTGCTGCGGATTGAGCTGCCTCATATGCTTCTGTATTTGTAACAAGAGCTGGTAAATAAACTCCATCCATAATTGGAGCAAGTACATTGGGCCCATGTAGACCAAAAAACCAAAATACTTGAATAAGAAATGTCGTAAGTATAACACTAAACAAACCTTGTGACAAGCCGAGTAATGGCTTTTGTATATATTCTAATATTAAATCATTTATTGAGAAACCTAAATAAGTAACTGATAAATAACCAAGTGTTGCTGCAACATATACAGCAATTATACCTGGTATTATAGCTGCAAACGCTTTATTAACTGCTGATGGTACAGAATCTGGTAATTTTATAGTAATTCCTTTTAACATAAGTTTTACGTAAATCATTGATGATATGAATCCTATTATAAGTGCTGTAAATAATCCTGATGCTCCAGCATAAGAAAGACCAATATATCCCCAACCTGACACATCAATGTTAAGGTTTTCTCCTACTATTTGAGCTTGAACCCCTAACTCTGTAAGTGCATCTAAATTATCAATGCTTACTCCTGGAAGTGCATATAAGAAATTTGCAGTTTGTGGTAAAGTTACTATAAATGAAGAAAATGCTATTATACCACCTGCAAGTGGGTTTACATCATAACTTTTGGCAATATTATAACCTAAAGAAAATACAAATACCAAAGCTATAATAGCAATCGAACCAAACCATACATTACCATTTATACCGATGATAGGCGCCATTGTTTCAACAAAAGACGTAGCACCCCATTCAGTAGGTAAATCTCTAAAAAATACATTTAATAAAACTGCTACAGAACCAACCATAGTAATTGGCATAATACCTATAAAGGCATCACGTATTGCAACTAAATGTCTTTGAGAACCTATCTTTGCTGCAACAGGTAAAAAATGTTGTTCCATCCATTGAGTAAATTTATTCATTATTATCCCCCCTATTCGTTAAAATTCTTATAAACTTCTAAGGCATTATCTAAAGCTTTTTCACCATTCATAGTGCCATATACTAGCATATCAATGATAGCAACTGGCTTCTTGTTATCTACTCTTTGTTTCATTTTAGATTCAAGATAACGAACTTGAGGTCCTAATAATATTATATCCGCCTTTTTTGATTCTTCTTGAGATTCAGCATCCCCTATTGCCCAAATATTTACTTCAATATCTCTTTTATCTGCTGATTCTTGCATCTTTTTTACTAATGCACTTGTTGACATACCTCCTGAACAAATCAATAAAATATTTGTCATTTAACTCCCCCTTCTAATCCTCTTTGTGGTATATACCATTATACATATAATATACCACATTGTTTCAAAAATGTAAACATTCTTTATTAAATATTATTTTATTAGATAGTTATCTCTATTATTTTTTCTTTAGGATTATTATAAGATTTATAATAAATATATGGAGTACCACTTTTTTTACGCACAACTCCTTCAACCATAATAATCGGTGTATTTATATCTAAATTAAGAGTAGAAGCATATTGGGTAGGTACAGTAATAGGAATAAATTTCTGAGTCATAGTACTGTCCTTCAAATAACCATTTAGATCTAATAATTTATTAAATCTATTTATATTTTTTTCATCAATAAAACTTCTTATGATGTAAAATTCTTCCACGTTTTGAGGCTTTCTATCTTTAATTACTACTCTTATAGCTCTGATTATGGAAAATGAATCGTTGTCAGTTAAACCTAAAAGTTCTAATACATCATCTTTTATGCTATATTTTACATCAAAATTTATAAGTCTATATTCCAATTTTTCATCTTCTGAATTTATAACAGAAGTATTCTTTTTCCATAATGATTTATCTGATACAAATGTACCTTTATTCTTTTCCCTATATAGATAACCTTCTTCTACAAGTTCATCTATTGCTTTTCTAACAGTCATTCTGCTAGCATTTAATCGTTTTGATAAGTCTCTTTCAGATTCAATTGCATCATTAGAGTTTTTATACTGAATTTCCTTTTGTATTTTTTCTTTTATTTGTATATATATTGGTGTTTTCAAAATTTAATATATCTCCTTTAAATTTAGTCTATTATTACAAATTTATCCCATGAATTTAAATAATACAATAAAAATAATTCATCTTCAAATATACTTCCTATCACATTTTTATTGCCATCATTTGGTATATCTTTCAATACTATATGAAGCTCTCCTTTATAGCGAGTATAATTATCGTTTAAAATAACTACATCTCCTCTTCTCAAATCACGAGTATTTTGTGGTTTTATTTCGCTATCTCTATATTTAACTCTAGTCATAGTACTTCTTCTCATATAATCACTTATATCTCCCCGTACAAAATGTTCATCATCATAGAGTATTTTTTCTTCTACTTCAGATAATTTATATTCTTTATTTACTTTAAAGTTTACTTGATTTTCCTTTATCTTAAATAAAGACTCAAATTCATCTTCGGTAGCATAACAATTAGCAATAATAACATTATCAATTAAACCTGTAGCTATAAAATGTCTAGCCTGCAAATCAATAGGTAGACTTCTATGGATTTCAAGAGTACATAAACCCTCATTTATATTCCAAGGTCCAAAGGCATCTTCAGTATTGCTTGATATAAATGATGATAATTCAATATCTTTTTCCTTGATTCTTTTACTATTTTCTATAAAATAGTCTAATCCTAGCCCAGTATATTTTTGAGGATAAAAATTATGTGAAGATATTACTTTTTCTTTTTTGGGTTTAAAGCTCAAGATATTTTCAAGTTGATTTATGCTACCACTTGCATTAAATTCAATTTTTAATCCATATTGGTTATATGACATAATAGCTTCTTTACTCCCATCAAAACTTTCATCCATTCTTATACCATCAGCACCTATCTCATGAAAGAAAGATAAATCATCATACGAAATTCCCAGTTCATTAAATATATAAGGAGCTACATCTACAATTACTTCCATATCATATTTATGTGCATGTTTTATTCTAATACTAAACTCATTTTTTATTTCATCTTTTGATTTATTACCTAAACCAAGTAAATTAGTAAATATTCTTTTAACCTTGTATTTTGCAGCTAAATCTATATAGTTTAAGTCATCTCCAATATTAGATTTATCTGGATAAATTGAAATACCTAAATTTATCATATCTACATATCTCCTTTTTTGTTTTTAATATATCTTTCTATGTTCTTTAAAATAGACTCTGCACGAGAAATACTTTTTTTCTTATAAAATAAATTCATCAACTTAAAATTCCAATCTTTTAGTTTATCACTAGCAATATAGCTTTCAGAATATGTTACATTTATTTTTTCATCATTTAAATTCTTTATATTATAAGAAATTCTATTCGTCCCTTGATTACTTTTAAACTCGGCTATATATTCTTTACATGGCTCAAATTCTAATATATTAACCTCTACATCTCCAGCTCTGCCTAACTTATTTTTAAGTTCTTTTTCATATGTATAACCCTTTTTAATATCTTCTTTACTAACTTCTCTATTTGTACTAGTTTTTATATCTTGCAATAAAGAATCGTTGATAAATTCAAAAAATTCTTCTTTCGTTACATCTAAATCCAGGCTAACTTGCATATAATCACTCCTATACACTTGGTATATACCATAACTTTATAATATCATATATTCTAAATATTACAAGTATTTTATATTTTAAAACCAACACTATTTTTTATAAAAAGTTAATGCTATATAAATATCAAAACCCACAGATTTTATCTGTGGGTTTATCATTAATCTGAAATCTCCAATTTGGAGATCTTTTTTATTTTCTTGAATAAAATTCAATTATTGAATGTTCGTCTACTTCCACAGGAATCTCTTCCCTTTCAGGTAGCCTATTTAAAGTAGCAGACATATTATTTTCATCTCTATCAATATAATCTAATTGAAAAGATGGATTCTCAAAGTTTTCTTTAAACATTTCAACATTTTTTGATTTATCTTTTAATGTAATTTCATCCCCTGGATCTATCTCATATGATGGTCTATCAATTTTTTTGTCATTTACTAATATATGTCCATGATTAACCATTTGTCTAGCCTGTCTAATAGAATTTCCAAATCCTATCCTATAAACCATATTATCTAATCTTCTTTCTAATAATTCTATTAATACTTCCCCAGGAATTGAATCTGATTTCATTGCCCTATCTACATATTTTTTTCTAAATTGTTTTTCCATAACCCCATAGTATGCTCTTAATTTTTGTTTTTCTAATAATTGCATACCATAATTTGAAAGTTTCCTATCTGCTCTACCTGTACCTCTTTCTGCACGTTTCATAGCTTTTGGATGTCCAACTACATTCACACCTAATCTTCTACTTAATTTAAAACGTGGTCCCATCATTTTTGCCATTTTATAAATACCTCCGTATCTAGAATATATTTGCCGCGGTATATATTCTGTAACGAATTGCCAATAAATATTATAACATAGACATATTTCTTTGTAAATGATAATTTTTATCATTTACAAAGAAATTATAAAATATTTTATAATTTATACTCTCCTAAAACACTATAATTAACATCAGCATCAGTTTGTGTATTACCTTCTATAAAGTCCCAAGTATTATTTAATCCCATGTTTTTTGCCATTTGTTCAAAATAATACATTATAATCCCTATATCCGTTAAATTCTCTTTATTTTTAGGATCTAATACTACTAGTTCAACCCTATCATCTTTCAATATAAATCTCCAAGGTTGCTTATTTTTATTAGAAGGTGCATATCTCACATAATAAAATAATTGTTCTAAACCTCTTTCTTCTAATTTATTTACATCTATATTTTCCCCAAAATTCTCATCATATACTATTTCTTTAACGGATAATCTGCTACTTGTAGATTCTTCTACATAATATTTTTTCTCTTTAAATGATCTAATTGTATTTAAATAACCTATATCTTCACCTTTCAATCCATCACTATCTGTAATCTTTGAAATTTTACTTTCTCTTTTTGGATAACCAATAGCTACTATGTAATCAATATTGTTACCTTTTTCATTAAATAATAATTCTTTTATTTCATTAGAAACATTCATAATATTTATCCAACAACTACCTAATTTTAATTTATAAATCTCAGTAAGTAAATTTTCCATAGCATATGCTGATTTAATGATTGATTTTTTATCTCTATTTTTAGTTTGAAGTCCGATATAGTGAGGGCTTTTTATCATTACACCAGAATATCCACCTATACCTTTCAATTTATCATATATCTTTTCACCATTTTTATAAAATATAAATTCTATATTATTATTATATTTAGCTTTAATATCTTTACTAAAGTCTATTAGACTTTCTAATTTATCATCTTCCACCTTTCTGTCTTGATATTCTCTTATCGAATGTCTACTTTTTAAAAAATTACTAAATAACATACTAACCATCCCTTTCAATGTATAATATATATACATTTTACCCAAATAAAAATAAAATAATCTACACTTTATTTTATCTCTTCCATTCCTTTATTAGCTAATTGATCAGCTTTTTCATTTAATTCAATTCCTGAATGTCCTTTTACTTTTATAAATTTTATTTCTTGAAACCTATCAATTAGACTTAATAATTCTTGCCATAAATCCTTATTCTCTACTACTTTTTTCTTAGAATTTATCCAGCCATTTTTTCTCCATTTTACATACCATTTCTGATTGATACAATTACATAAATAAGCTGAATCAGTATAAATCTCAATAGGTATATTATATTTTTTTACTATTTTTAAAGCTTCTATAGGAGCTTTTAATTCCATTCTATTATTGGTAGTATTCTTTTCTCCACCATATATTTCTTTTTTATTCTTCTTATATATTAATACTGCACCATATCCTCCAATATTATTAATATTTTGATTTCCAGAACATGCTCCATCTGTATAAATAATGATTTTATCCATTTAATATCACTCCAATTAATATAAAATTCTTCTTAAAATATCTATTCTATATTTTATAATATAAAAATATATTAGTAAAACAGTAATTTTACTAATAAAATGAGTCCCTAGGGACTCATTTTATTGATGTGCTTTAACTTCTGTCCATAACCTATCATACACTTTTAAAAATTCCCCTGGGTCTAAAAACACTTCACTATTAATTACTTCTTCCTCTGAAGGATATGCTACAGAATTATTTCTTAATTCTTCATCTAATTCTTCCATAGCCTTTTTATTTGGTGTAGAATAACCTATATATTCAGTGTTCTTTAAAGCTATATCAGGTCTAGTCATAAAATCAATAAATTTCTCAGCTAATTCTTTATTTTCAGAAGTTTTTGGTATAACCATATTATCATACCAAAGATTAGATCCTTTTTTAGGTATAACATAATTTAAATTTTCATTTTCTTCCATAAGATATGTAGCATCACCCGACCAGGCAACAGATAGTGCTGCTTCTTCCCTAACCATCATATCTTTACCTTCATCTCCTACATAAGCTAATACTAGATCCTTTTGTTTAATTAACTCATCCTTAGCTTCTTCTAATTCCTCTTCATTATTAGTATTTATTGAATATCCAAGTTTCTTTAGAGCTATTGCAAATGAATCTCTTTGACTATCCAACATTAATATTTCATCATCATACTCTTCATCCCAAAGTATATTCCAACTATTTACTTCTTCATCTACCATTTTTTCATTATATAATATTCCTACTGTGCCCCACATATATGGTACTGAATATTCATTATCAGGATCAAAATCTAAATTCTTAAATCTATCTGCTACATTATCATAATTTTCTATATTATTCATATCTATTTTATGCAATAAATCTTCTTTTATCATTTTTTCAATCATATAATCTGAAGGTATAGCTACATCATATTTAGTACCTCCTTGGTTAATCTTCACATACATTTCTTCATTAGTAGGATAAGTTTCATAAACAACTTCAACATTATATTCTTCTTCAAATTCATCTAATACATCTTCATCTATATAATCTCCCCAATTATATACATACAATTGAGCCTTTTCCTCACCACAACCTGTCATAATAGTTATCAAAAATAATATAAATATTAATACTATAAAACTTTTTTTCAATAATTATACACCCTCTCTTTTTAATTTATTTGAACTTCTTTTATTTATTATAATCATTAATATTAAAACACTCACAAACATGAGAGTAGATAAAGCATTAATTTTAGGATCGATTCCTCTTCTTGCCATTGAATAAATAGTTATAGATAAATTACTTACTCCAGAACCAGTGGTAAAGAAACTAATTACAAAATCATCAATAGATAATGTAAATGCTATAAGTGCACCAGTAACAATTCCTGAAGATATTTCTGGTAAAATCACCTTTCGAAATGCATAAAAAGGAGTTGCTCCTAAATCCATAGCTGCTTCTGGCATATCCTTTGGCATTTGTTTTAATTTAGGTAATACTGCTAAAATTACATAAGGAATGTTAAAAGTTATATGAGATAACAACATTGTTGTATAGCCTAATCTTATTTTTAAAAATATAAATAATGTCATTAACGAAATACCTGTTACTATATCTGGATTAAGTACAGGAAGATAGTTTATGTTTAAAATTATTTTCTTTCTAAAAGACTTCATATTATAAATACCTATTGCTGATAATGTCCCAATTATTGTAACTATAATTGAAGACAAAGTTGCTATACTCAACGTATAATATAAAGATTTCATTATTTCCCTACTTTTAAAAAGCTCTCTATACCAATTTAAAGTAAAACCTTCCCAAGATCCTTGTAATCTTGAATTGTTAAAAGAAAATATGATTAATACTAATATAGGTGCATATAAAAATAAAAAAACAAGAAATATATAGAACTTTTTAATACTCTTTTCTACCATAATCCCACACCTCTATCTTCTTTATCTTCATATTTATTCATTATTGCCATAGCAAATAATATAACTATCATCAAGATTAATGCTATTGCAGAACCAAAATGCCAATCATTTATTCTTAAAAATTGTTCTTCAACTAAATTACCTATTAACCAGTATTGTCCTCCTCCTAATAATTTCGAAATTACAAAAGTACTAACAGCAGGCATAAAAACCATAGTTATTCCAGATATAACTCCTGGTAAACTTAATGGAAATACAATTTTTGAAAAGATTACAAATCGATTAGCTCCCAAATCTTCGGCTACCTCCAATATATTTCTATTCATTTTAGTAAGAACTGTATATATGGGTAATATCATAAATGGCAAAAAATTATAAACCATTCCCAATATTACTGCTCCATCATTATACAATAAATCTAATGCTGGCAAACCAATAATTCGTAAAAAATTATTTATAATTCCATTTTTGCCAAGTATAGTCATCCAAGAATAAGTTCTTAATAAAAAATTCATCCACATAGGTATTACTATTAAAAGAACAAACTTATTTCTTCTCTTCAATGAAGACTTTGCTAATATCATAGAAAAAGGATATCCTATTATTAAACAAATTAATGTAGACAATATTGCTAGCCATACAGACTTCCACAATACTCTTAAATAAATCGGCTCACAAAACCTTTGGAAATTTTCTATTGATAACTTAAATCCAAAGAATGAAGTTTTAGAAGGTATAGTGATACCATATAATAATACAAGTAATAAAGGAAAGATTATAAAAATAACACTCCAAATTATATAAGGATATGAAGTAAATTTTTTCATTTAATTTCTCTCCTTTTTCATAACATGTATATCTTCAGGATAAATTATAATTCCCACTTTAGATCCTATTTCTTTTTTTAATGTATTATGAACTAACCATTCTCTATTTTCTTCCTTTATTATCATTTCGTAATGAACACCTTTAAAAATAACAGAATCAACATTTCCTACTAACATACCCTCTTCCTCAGATACTAACTTTATATCTTCTGGCCTTATAACAATATCAACATCTTCATTATTTTTAAATCCTTTATCCACACTCTTAAATTTTTTACCAGCAAATTCCACTACATAATCCTCTATCATTATTCCATCAATAATATTACTTTCTCCTATAAACTTAGCTACAAATCTGTTACTTGGTTCATTATATATGTCTACAGGACTTCCTTTTTGTTGTATTTCTCCATTATCCATAACTATAATTGTATCAGACATAGTTAAAGCCTCTTCTTGATCATGAGTCACATAAACAAAAGTTATTCCCACTTCCCTTTGTATATTCTTAAGCTCTAACTGCATTTCTTTCCTAAGTTTTAAATCTAAAGCTCCCAACGGTTCATCTAATAACAATACTTTAGGTTTATTTACCAATGCTCTGGCAATTGCAATTCTCTGTTGCTGTCCACCACTTAAAGAATCAACTTTCCTATTTTCATATCCTTCTAATCCAACTAAATCAAGTATTTCACTTACTTTTTTCTTTATATCTTTATTTGGTAATTTTTTTATTTTTAATCCAAAAGCTATATTTTCAAATACATTCATATGAGGAAATAAAGCATATTTCTGAAATACAGTATTTATTTGTCTTTTATATGGAGGTAAATCATTAATTTTTTTTCCATTAAAATATATATTACCTATTGTAGCTTTTTCAAATCCTCCAATTATTCTTAAAGTAGTAGTTTTTCCACAACCACTTGGACCTAATAAAGTAAGAAATTCATTTTTTCTAATATTTAAATTAATATTTTTTAATACTTGAACATCTCCATATATCTTTTGTAAATTTTCTAACCTTATTATATTGTTATTCATGTCTAAACCTCCTTAAAAATTTGGTGGAGTAGAAACCCACAAAATTTTAGCTTTACTCTTATTAGGATTAGTTATATAATGACTAACATTTGCCTTATAATAAAAACTATCTCCTTTTTTTGCTTTATATCTCTTATTTCCTAAACAAATACATATACTTCCTGATAATATATATCCAAACTCCTCACCTTCATGAGGATTATCTTCTTTAGACATTCCCCCAGACTCCAAAGTTACTAATATAGGTTCCATTTGATTCTTTTGAGCATTTGGTATTAACCACTTTAATTCATATTTATATTCATTGTCTTCACTAATAAACATATCATTCTTCGTAAACACTATTTTTTCTTCTTCAACTTCATTAAAAAAATCTTTTAAATTTGTACCCAAACTTTCTAACATATCAATAAAAGTAGCTATAGATGGCGAAGTTAAATCCCTTTCAACCTGAGATATAAAACCTTTAGAAAGTTCACATCTATTTGCTAATTCTTCTTGTGTTAAAGAATTTTTAATTCTTAATTCTTTAATTTTTTTCCCTATTTCCATTTTTACTCACCTCTAAATATATTAAGTACACTAAACTTATAGTTTATAATTACTAAACAATAGTCGTAATTATTATACTTTTTTATAATATCTAAGTCAATCATAATCTTTTAAAAACTAATAAAATAATATTAATTATCTTAAACATAATATCAAATATCTAAATGTTTAATATTATATAAATATAAAATTTCATAATTACTTCTCGTATAATAATTAGAATATTTTGATATTTGATAAGCTATTTACATATTTCATTTTTAGTGTAAAATAGGTATTGTATTAATTTAAGGAGGGATAAAATGACTGACAGAAAAAAAGGCATAATTTTAATTCTCTTGTCTGCTTTATTTTTTGCTTTAATGTCAGCTACTGTCAAGTCTTTACACAGATTTCCTGTAACGGAAAAGATATTCTTTAGAAATTTATTAGGACTAATAGTAGCGACTTATATATTAATTAGAAATAAAAAACCAATCTTTGGGAACAATAAAAAATTTTTAATCCTAAGAAGTATTTTCGGTCTACTAGGAGTTGCTGCAAACTTTTTTGCCTTATCTCGTCTACCTTTAGCTGATTCAGTAATGCTTAATAAAATGTCACCATTTTTTGTATTGATTCTTTCAGCACTTTTTTTAAATGAAAAAGTTAAAGGAGCTCAAATAATTGCCTTAATATTTGCTATATTAGGTGCAAGTTTTGTCATAAAACCAGAGTTTAATATATCTTTAATTCCATATATTGTAGCTCTACTATCAGCTTTTTTCGCAGGAACTGCATATACAATTATAAGACATTTAAGACATACTGATTCATCAGAAACAATTGTATTTTATTTCACTTTTATTTCAACAATCTCAATGATTCCTTTTATGCTCTCTGGACAATTTATAATTCCTACTGGAACAGAAATACTCGGTCTATTGGCCCTTGGAATATTTGCTACAATTGCTCAATTTTTAATGACAAATGCTTATAGATATGCACCAGCAGGTGAATTATCTATATATACTTACACTAATATAATTTTTTCTACAATTATAGGATTAATTATATGGTCAGAAATTCCTGGTATCTTAAGTATTATAGGTGGAGGATTAATTATACTTGCCGGTTATACAAATTATCATTCTAATAGAAAAAAGGCTTAGTTTTTGGGGTCACCTCAGAACCTCCGGGTCCGGGCATCTTTTTTAATTTTTTAATATTTCTTGCCTACAATAATTTTACTCTAAGATAACCTATCCAAATCATTGTCAATCATGTAATCATCCGTTACAGATAGTTGATTCATATCCTGTTCTGATAAGTCGGAAAACGATACTTCTATCTGTCGTTGACGTTGTAGTTGCCTTTGAATATTGATGACTTCATTCTTCAATGCTTTTCCCAAGAACTGTCAAATATATGTCTTTTGTGTTCTTCATGGGAAGTTGCCTTCATTTTTTTCATCTCCTTTCGTTCTTCTAAAGAAATAGACAACCCATGATTCCTTCCCTTTCGCTATTACTACAAATAGAAAGGGTGGTTTTGCCAAAAATGAAGAAAAAAATTTGATAGATAAAAAAATAAGTCCGATAAACCCAAAGGTTATCGAACTTATTCAATCTATAATATTTAGAAACTGTGCAAAAATATTGTAAGCGACAAAGATTTGACGTATGGAACTCAGATGATGTTATTAATATAATAAATCCAGTAGAAATTAGCATTATGCAAGTTCTACTGGATGTTTTGTTTTTATTTGATTTTTACGGACATTTAATATTGCAATTTATAGTATTATGATTTTAAATCTTTAAAATTAGCTATTTTTCAATATATAGAGAGTTCATGTATCTATTAATTATTTAACTACACAGGAAGTTGAAAATCAATGTAGAAAAATCTCATAAGTTTGTTCGAAAATATGTGTCTACATTATTGACATAGATCCATTAGGTACGATTTGTATGCTATATACAAATAATTGTCCTGGCGTGGTTTTTGTAGAAAATGTTGGCGATCCCTCATTTAGTCCAACTCAAAACAAAAATCATAAAAAGTCTTATATTAGGTCTCCCAGTAAAACAATATAATTCCTGATTTTATTTTACCATAAGCTGAGTGTTATTAGAAACACTTCAATTAACAGCAAAGATATATAGGATCGTTGGAACCGTAACCTGGACGTATAACCAATGATACAGTATATCAACCACATCCTTAAAACATTAATCGCTATAACTCCATCCTTTATATTTAACAAAAGTGCAAAGCTGATGCAAATACTTCCCAATAATATTCCAAATTTAAGTATATCACCAATGCGAAATAATATATCTTTGAATTTTGTGCGGCTAGAAAAATACATTTTACCATCTATAGATATTCCCTTACCTGCAATAATATCGTGTAGATCACCTATAAAATAAAAAAGGAAATTAATAATTAAAGCCAAGTAAAGTCCTAAACTTAAAAAATTAAAATGTAAATTTCCGTCTTCTATCAATAATATTCTCAGAACCAAACTGATTACAGAAATCACAAATAACATAGAAACGAAAGCTATAGATTTTTTTATCGGAACACCAAGTAAAATATTTTGCTTTTTTTCCATCATTTCTGATTTCTTTTCACCAACTTCTCTAGAAGCATTTTCGAATACGATATACAGATTATTCTGGCATATAATTTTACCATTGCCAGTTTTCATATTTTCAATCTTTTCATCTATCTCTTTGTCTAAATGCTTGCGAAAAATAGCATATGACTTTGGTACTTCAGTTTTTGCATAACAAAATTTTAGTATATTTAAAAATTTTCCCATTGCACCACAAAGACTATAGCCTTCTATCGTTTGCTTCTCCATAAATCCAGTCAATGCAGCATTCTCATAAAACTGATAATTATTATAAACTATTTTATTTTTATGGTTTTTTTTCTTGATCATAATTTTCATCCAACCTTTCTCCTATTCTTCCAATAAAAAAACGATATTGTCAAGTAATATGCGCGAAAACTGTGAAAACCCCAATAGGTCTATCTGCTTGAAGTCATTCCTCAGATAGGCTTATGCTACTTTAAATCGCCCCTTATAGTTAAACTGATATTCTTTGAGTCTATATAGCCTCTTCCTGCCTACCCGTCTTCGCTGTACTCGATCAAATATGAAGTTGCTAATCGCACATATGAATCAAAAATTGATAAGATTCTCACAGATTAAGTTCTTCTGCGAATCTATTGATTGAAGCGTTCAATCATGTTTGTTCTTTAATAACGTTCATTCGTGCAGCTTCTGACCGCTTATTTTCAAAAGATTAGGTAGAATTCAAGTAGGCCATCGGTTTATCTACTCCTTTATGGTTTTCTCGACAATTACCTTATTTGGAGTCACCGATGGCTTTACCTTTTTATTATATACTTTGGTTCACTTTATTTTACTCTATCTAAATTAATCTATCAAAAAATCTTGCATCTTCATTAATACTATGGACACTTTTAATAAATTATAAAGTGTTCATAGCTGATTGCTCGACGATACGTTCCTGTACATTCTCTGTTCGCATAAAATTTATTAATATATTTATAATCACTGGCTCCAGCTGTGTAAGTTGTATATGTACAACCCAAATACTGGGTTCTAGGATTTACTGCAACAAGAACATTATAAACTCCCTGAGCTACGCCTGACAAAGTTACTGCTATTCCTAAATAAGGGTGAAATAAGCCGATAATGGCAGCTAAGGCAGTAATTGTAAGAGAGTTTAAAGCCTGTCCTAGATACCTATTCTGTTTTCCTGAAGTCAAATATTTGTTATAATCAGAAGGCGTTAAACTACCATATGGGGAAAGAGACTTCACGCTTTTGTAAACTGTTCCGGTTGGCATAACAGCTGTATTCGTATCCATCTGGTATTCTTGGGATGTTTGAATTTTATGACCATCAAGTATAATACTACCGTCCTTCGTAAAAGAAATCACATTACTTTTTTTTCCATCACTAGCAATAACGGTTAAACTTTCATCATCACTGCTTTCTATAATTACTTTTTCATCAACATTCTTATAGTTTAGGATATACTCGTTACCCCTTGCCGTCATATTAACTCTTTTAATGATTGATGTATCTATATGATAATTATTTAATGTAGCAATTTCTGACTCAATTTGAGAAGTCTCTTCTCGTGTGAGTGTCTTATTTGCCAAAATAGAAGGTTTCATTGCATTAGATCCCCGTGAGTTATAAGTAGTAGATGCAAAAGCCCCAGTTGTCGAGAGCGTGAGAATGGTCAAGACCAATAAAATGCTAACAAATTTTTTCATAATCTAACCTCCATTTTTTATATTATATTGCAAAAGAAATTTTTGTTACTTTTTACATACCTCCTAGTACAATATATTTGTAACATAAAAGTTACATAGTATTACTTTCTATAAGTTAAT
>NZ_WSFU01000139.1 GCF_016820635.1 Anaeromonas gelatinilytica
ACATTGTATTAGTTATGCTGATAAACCACAATAACTATTTAAAAAATATCCCTTTCATCCCACGTCTGAAGAAGTGGCCTTTCTCGCTCATAAGTTCTGTAAATTGGGTATAATTAAAAAAGAAATAAAAAAGTTATATAAATTTTGATAATTTATTAAGGTTCTAGTATAATAAATTAAGTGTAGAAATTGACTATATGGAATATGTTGATATATAATTAACATAGTAAAAAGTTAAAATAAAGAATGTGAGAGGGATGAAATATGGGAAACAAAAAAGTATCAATGGCTGTAATAAGGAGATTGCCTAAATATTATAGATACCTTACAGAATTATTGGATAATGATATAAAGAGAATATCATCACAGGAATTAAGTAAACTAACAGATTTTACTGCATCTCAAATAAGGCAAGATTTAAATAATTTTGGTGGTTTTGGGCAGCAAGGGTATGGATATAATGTAAGAGATTTGCAGAAAGAACTCGGAAAAATATTGGGCTTGGATAGAATATATAAAGCTATATTAGTAGGTGCTGGTAATTTAGGTCAGGCTATTTCTAATTATAGAGGATTCAATGATGCAGGATTTAAGATAATGGCTATTTTTGACAAGAATCCTAAGATGTTTGGAATAAAATTAATGGATGTAATGATTCAAGATGTGGATAATATGGATGATTTTATAAGAGATAATGATATTGAAATTGGTATAATATGTACTTCTAAAGAAGGCAGTCAAGAAATAGCTGAGAGAATGGCAAAGAGTGGAATCACAGGAATTTGGAACTTTGCACCAGCAGATTTAAAACTTGATGATAATGTAACAGTAGAAAATGTGCATTTAAATGAAAGCTTATTTACACTTTCATATTTATTAAAAGAGAACAATGATTAAAGTTGTAGGCCGTCAGTAATGATGGTCTTTTTTCTAATAATGGAGGGAAAACTATGAGGGTAAAAGATATAATGACTAAAGACCCTATAACTATAGATGAAGATATGAGTATAATAGATGCTACATCTTTATTAATAGATAATAATATTGATGGAATACCTGTAGTAGATAATGAAGATATATTGGTAGGTTTATTTACGAAGGGGGATTTATACTATGCAATAACAAATAACATTGAAACCTCAAACTCAGTGAATTCTATTATGAAAAGAAAAATAGTTTATATTAATGAAAATGAAAGTACAGATAAAATATTTGAGGTAAATGTAGGAAGACTTCCAGTTGTGAATGATAATGATAAAATAGTAGGTATTGTAACTACTACAGATTTACTTAAAGAATATCATAATAGGAATAGTTATATTAATGAAGAGTTGAATACTATTTTTACAGCTATTCATAATGGGATTTTATTGATTGATACAGAAGGAAATATTTTAAATATAAATAAATCTGCTAAAGAAATACTTGGAGATAAATCTATAAAAAACATAAAAGATCTTCCCTTTGAGGAGATAATTAGAGATGTATTAAAAAAAAGAAAAATTTCTATAGGGAATAGGGTTAATATTAGAGATAAAAATATAATAGTAAATGTAACTCCATTTACTAAGGAAGACAAATTAGAAGGTGCAGTACTAGAACTAAATAATATTACCACATTACAAGATACTATGAAACGATTAAATTCAGAGAAAAATTTAACAGAAATATTAAGAACAATTTTAGATAATGCTTATGATGGTATTGTGGTAATTGATAAAGATGAAAAGATTATAATGATTAATAATTCTTATGCTAAATTTTTAGACGAAAATTCAGATGAATTAGTTGGAAGAAAAGTTACTGATGTAATTGAAAATACTAGATTACATGTAGTTTTAAAGACTGGAGAATCTGAGATAGGAGAGATTCAAAAAATAGGTTCTAATAATATAGTTGCTATGAGGGTTCCTATTAGAGAAGATAATAAAATAGTTGGAGCTATAGGAAAGATAATGTTTAGAGATGTTCAAGAGGTAAAATCTTTAGCAAAAAAATTAAGTAATATAGAGATGGAATTACAATATTATAAATCGGAGCTTATAAAGGAAAGACAAGCTAAATATTCTTTTGATAATATTCCTTCAAAGAGTTCTAAAATGAACGAAGTAAAAAAATTAGCTTTAAAAGCTTCAAAAAGTAATTCAACTATATTAATAACTGGAGAAAGTGGAACAGGAAAAGAGTTATTTGCCCATTCAATTCATAATGCTAGTCCAAGACATATGAGATCTTTTGTAAAAATGAATTGTGCAGCAATTCCTGCCGAGTTATTAGAATCAGAACTTTTTGGATATGAGGAAGGAGCTTTTACAGGGTCTCGTAAAGGAGGAAAAGTAGGAAAGTTTAAACTAGCCGATGGTGGAACTATATTTCTAGATGAAATAGGTGATATGCCTTTAAATATGCAGGCTAAAATATTGAGAGTATTACAAGAAAGAGAAGTAGAACCTATTGGATCAAATATGCCATTAAAGATAGACGTAAGAGTTATAGCTGCCACTAATAGAGATTTAGAAAAGATGATTAATGAAGGAAATTTTAGAGAAGATTTATACTATAGATTAAATGTTATTAAATTAGACATACCTCCATTAAGAAAAAGAAAAGAAGATTTAGATATTTTGATAGATATTTTATTTCAAAAGCATAGAAATGATTTAGGAAAATTTATTCCAGGTATTTCACAAGAAACTATAAAGACTTTAAAAGGATATCATTGGCCAGGAAATGTAAGGGAACTGGAGAATGTTATAGAAAGAGCAATAAACTTAGTGGAGTCTGGGGAAAAAATAAAACCTAATAATCTTCCAGAATATATTAAAGGAGGGTATACAGATAATGTAAATAAAAATTTTACACTTAGACAGGCTGTTGAAGATGCAGAGAAAAATGCTATAATAGATTGCCTTAAGTTTACAGATGATAATAGAGTAAAAACTGCTAAGATATTGAATATTAGCAGATCTACTCTTTATGAAAAATTAGATAAATATAATATTAAATAATACTGTGTGATATCCGGGACAGTGTATGAAAATTAACACACAATAATTGATATTAATTTAACGACAACCATGGGACATTAATGTGACAATGTATGAAATAATATACAGTCAAGGTTAATTAATTAACAAAATATTGAAGAAATCAGATTTTATTTTTAGATTTGATTCCTTTAATTTAAATTATTTTTTAGATCTAATTATCCGAAAAAAGTCATATATTCAATGTTTAGATGAAGTATTATTTATAAAGAATATATAGTAAAAGATATTTTTTAATGATAAAATTGATTTTGGTATAGTTTATGCATTATATAATAAACGGATTAAAAATCAAAAATGAAAAAGAAATTATTGATTTTTATATATTTAAGGAGGGAAAGTGATGAATTTCAGTTTGACTAAGGAACAAGAAATGATTAGAAAAGTTATTAATGATTTTGCTGAAAATGAAGTGAAACCTATAGCAGCAGAAATTGATGAAACAGAAAGATTCCCAAAGGAAACTGTGGAAAAAATGGTTAAGGCAGATATGATGGGAATTCCATTTCCTAAGGAATATGGTGGAGCTGGTGGAGATGACTTAGCATATGTAATAGCAGTTGAAGAATTATCTAAAAAATGTGCTACTACAGGAGTAATATTGTCAGCTCATACATCTTTAGGTACTTGGCCAATATACAAATATGGTACAGAGGAGCAAAAACAAAAGTATCTTAGACCTTTAGCTGAAGGTAAACATTTAGGAGCTTTTGGTTTAACAGAACCAAATGCAGGAACAGATGCATCAGGGCAACAAACCACCGCAGTTTTAGAAGGAGATCATTATATATTGAATGGATCAAAAGTATTCATTACTAATGGTGGTCAAGCAGATATTTATATTGTAATGGCAATGACAGATAAAACAAAAGGTACGAGGGGAATAAGTGCCTTTATAGTTGAAGCAGGATATGAAGGATTTAAAATTGGTAAAAAAGAAGATAAATTAGGCATTAGAGCATCTGCAACAACTGAACTTATATTCGAAAATGTAAAGGTACCAAAAGAAAACCTTTTAGCAGCAGAAGGTAAAGGATTTAAGGTTGCAATGTCAACTCTTGATGGAGGAAGAATAGGAATCGCTGCTCAAGCTTTAGGAATTGCTCAAGGAGCTATGGATGAGACAGTTAAATATGTAAAGGAAAGAGAACAATTTGGTAGACCAATAGCTAAATTTCAAGGTCTTCAATGGATGTTAGCAGATATGGAAACTAAGATTAATGCAGCAAGACATTTAGTATATAATGCTGCATATAGAAAATCACAGGGATTATCTTATGGTAAAGAAGCTGCAATGGCTAAATTATATGCATCAGAAACAGCAATGGAAGTAACTACAAAAGCTGTTCAATTACATGGTGGATATGGATATACAAAAGATTATCCAGTTGAAAGAATGATGAGAGATGCTAAGATCACTGAGATATATGAAGGTACATCAGAAGTACAAAAAATGGTTATAGCAGGTAATGTATTAGCGTAGAAATTATGATAGGAGGAAGAAATATGAATATAATCGTATGTATTAAGCAAGTTCCTGATACTAATGAAGTTAAGATAGACAAAAAGACAGGGACTCTCATAAGAGAAGGGGTTCCAAGTATAATAAATCCTGACGATAGAAATGCATTAGAAGAAGCATTAAGACTTAAAGATAAATATGAAGATACAAAGGTAACTGTGTTAACAATGGGTCCTCCTCAAGCAAAAGTAGCTTTAAATGAAGCTTTTGCTATGGGAGCAGACGAAGCAATATTATTAAGTGATAGAGCATTTGCTGGAGCTGATACTTGGGCTACATCAACTACATTAGCTGGAGCAATAAAAAAGATGGGCGATTTTGATATTATATTCTGTGGAAGACAAGCTATAGATGGAGACACAGCTCAGGTTGGACCTCAAATTGGAGAACATTTAGATTTACCACAAATCACATATGTAGAGGATTTAAAATTAGATGGAGATAATGTTGTGGCTCATAGAGCAATAGAAGATGGTCATTATGTAATAAAGAGTGAAATGCCTGTTTTATTAACAGCTATTGGAGAATTGAATGAACCAAGATATCCATCAATTAAAGGTATATATGAAGCTTTTGGAGAAAAGGAAATAAAAGTATGGTCATTAGATGATATTATAGTTGATACTAATCAAATAGGACTTAAAGGTTCACCTACACAAGTTAAAAAATCTTTCACTCCGGCAACTAGAAGCGCAGGTGAAATATTAGAAGGAAATAATTCAGATAAAGTAAGAAATTTAATAGTAAGACTTAAAGAAAGACAGATTATTTAATTTACCAAAGGAGGTAGGAAAATGTCTATAAAAGTAATAACTGAAAAGTGTATTGGATGTGGATTATGTGTAAAATCATGTCCATTTAATGCCATAGATATGATAGATAAAAAAGCAGTAATAAAGGATAATTGTACATTATGTGGTTCATGTGTTGAAGTTTGTCCTGTAGATGCAATAGTAATGGAAAAAGAAGAAGCAAATAATAAGATAAATATTGAAGATTATAAAGGTATATGGGTGTTTGCTGAGCAAAGAGCCGGAGAGATATTGAATGTGTCCGTAGAACTTATTGGAGAAGGTAGAAAGATAGCTGATAAGAGAAATGTAGAACTTACAGCTGTATTATTAGGGAAAGATTTAGATGAAAATGCTAAGACTTTAGTTAAGTATGGAGCAGATAATGTTATAGCTGTAGATAATGAAAAGTTAGAAACTTATACTACGGATGCTTATAGTAAAGTAATAGCTGATTTAATTAAAGAAAGAAAGCCAGAAATCATGTTAATAGGAGCTACAACAATAGGTAGAGATTTAGGACCTAGAGTATCAGCTAAGGTTCATACTGGACTTACAGCAGATTGTACTCGTTTAGAAATAGATGATGAAGATGGAAAATTACTTCAAACTCGTCCAGCTTTTGGTGGAAACTTAATGGCTACAATAATTTGTCCAAATCATAGACCACAGATGTCTACAGTAAGACCTGGTGTTATGGAAAAAGCTAAATATAATGAGGATAATACAGGCAACATCGAAAAGGTTGAAGTATCTTTTGAAGATGGACAATTAAAGACAGAAGTATTAGAAGTAATTAAGAGTGAAAAAGAAGCAGTAGCTCTTGATGAAGCTCCAATTATAGTAGCTGGTGGTAGAGGATTAACAGATAAAAAAGGATTTGAATTACTAGAAAAATTAGCAGAAAAATTAGATGGAGCAGTAGGAGCGTCTCGTGCAGCAGTTGATGAAGGATGGATTGAACATGCTCATCAAGTAGGTCAAACAGGTACTACAGTAAGACCTAAACTATATATAGCAGCAGGAATATCTGGAGCTATTCAGCATTTAGCTGGTATGCAATCATCAGACTGTATAGTAGCAATAAATAAGAACCCAGATGCACCAATATTTAAAGTTGCAGACTATGGTATTGTTGGAGACCTATATGAAGTAATTCCTGAATTACTAGAGGCTTTGGACAATGTAGATGATATAGTAACAGCTTTAAAATCAGTAGAAGGATAATATAGGCAGTTGATTTTAAAAATAAACAGCTGACCTTAAATATAATATAAAAAAGATCAAGGATAGAAAAGCCTTTCACTTAAATCCTTGATCTTTTTTATGTAAAAAACATAGAAAATAGTAAAGAAATCATAATTTTTGTCGATAATTATATAGGAGGTGGGAAACTTATGAAAAAGATGTTTCATAAAAAGGAATGGAAAAAGGATGCAAATATTAAAAGAGTAAAGGGAATGAGCTTAGCGAGAAAATTAATTGTAGCAGTTGTTGCTATAATAGTTATTCAAGTATTATCATTGGGTATAACTTCTTATATTAATTCGGTTAATGCATTAGAAAGTGAATTAAAAACATCAGGAAAACAGATGGTAGGGGAAGTTGAAAGTTATATTGATGAGTATTTTAGTAAATATGAAGATAGTTTGATATTAACATCACAAGATCCTAATTTGTTAAATTTAGATGCAAAAGAAAATGAATCCTCGGAAGAAGCAATAAAAACTTTTGAGAGATATTTAAATACATATGATGACGTTTTGAGTATTTATTTTGCTAATCCAAATAATGATTTTTATGCTTATCCTGTAGTAGATATGGGAGATGATTATGATGCTACGGGAAGACCATGGTATATGGATGCTGAAAATAAAGGTGAATCAGTATGGAGTGAACCTTATATAGATGAAGATACAGGTAAAATGGTTGTCACATTATCGACTCCTGTATATGATGGAGATAAGCTTGTAGGTATATTAGCTATAGATATAACTTTAGGTTCTATGTCTGATGTAATAACTGAAATAGAATTTGGTGATTATGGTGAGATAGTATTAGTAGATAGTGATAATAATATAATGACTCATAGTGATGAGAGCTTAATAGGGGAACCAATGCCTGTTGAAGAAATAATGGAAGCTATAAGTAGTAAAGAAGAAGGGATAGTACATTATACAATGGAAGAAGGTGGAAAAACAGAAGATAAATTTACTAATTTTACTACAATAAAGGGATTAGGATGGAAAGTATTAGGAATAACTTATATGAAAGAAATTAGTGAAAGTATAAATGGAATAATATATTCTATTTTGATCATTGGAGTTATAGTATTAGTATTAGGAATCATAGGAACTATAATATTATCTAGAAAATTTATAAATCCATTGAATCAATTAGTTGAAGATATGAAAAAAGTAGAGAATGGAGATTTCACTGTAAAATCA
>NZ_WSFU01000039.1 GCF_016820635.1 Anaeromonas gelatinilytica
AAGTTTATTTTTTGGACAAAAAATATTTTAACTTATTTTAGGGAATTTAGCTATGATTTTTTTTGTGCGAATATCATATGTAAATATATGGATCTTAACTGTACGTAAGTCAAATCCTGTACCTGTGAAAACAGCTCGTCCATCACCCCGGCAGCGCCCTGCTTGAGCTTGCTGCGGGCTTCGTTCTGATGTTCATAAATGTGAGCGAAGTCCTGACGGAAGATATCATGTGCCAGTTCGGAACGCATGGCTTCAATAGCAGGCTCAGTGAGAAATCCGTCATTGTCCTTGGCAGAGTAGACCATGAGATGCACATGGGGATGATGACTTTCATTATGAAAGGCTGCGTAACCGTATTGTTCTCTATCATAATTTCTCCTTGTTTAGGGAGCAAAGAAATTTTATGTTGATTTTTTACCCATGCTACTCTGCGCATTCCCTGCAACAAACCTTGTTCCATATCATTGTCGCAATATGGCATTTCATAAATTCTCACCCTCTCAAACATCTCTATATATTTTTTGCACCTTTGGCAAGATACATTGATATTTCGCCACAAAGTAGGGCATTTGCCGCTTTTATTTCATCTGCTTTCGATATTCCACACTCAATTCTGATTACAATTTTAACTTATACCCCTCATCCATCTGACATTGGCATTGTTTACAAATTCTCATTGTATTAACTCCTCAAATTGCTTTTCTCTTTTGCATTGATGTATATAGTAAACAATGCAAATCAAAAGTGTAAATGCAGCCGCCAGTGTAGCAGACATTCCTATTTCAAACAAAGACGGGGCAGGCTTTCTGCTGGCATAATAAGCATAAGGTATTCTCACAAGAAAGATTGCGCATAGTCCCTGTGCCATTACAAAAGAGGTTTTTCCAAGCCCATTGTAATATCCAGTAAAGCAATATGCAATAGACAAGATAAAACATTCAATTGCGGTTGCTTTCAAAAACTGAACAGAAGCCTGTATAACCGCGAAGTCTTTTATAAAAATCGAAGACAGCATATCCCCGTGGAAGAATGACATGTATGACATAATACCACCTAACCCAACAGCTGTTGCCATTCCGAGCCACATGGATTTCTTTGCCCGTTCTTTTTGACCAGCACCGATATTCTGTGCTACAAAGGCTGAAATTGAAGACATGTAAGACATCGGTATAAGCAGGATAAACATGACGAGCCTTTCGGCTATTCCCACCCCGGCGGAAGAAATTACGCCTAAGGTATTTACAAGCCCAATCAAAATCAGATAGGATATTTCATTACACATATCTTGCAGCGCAATCGGTGAACTAAGCTTTACAATATTTTTTGCAGTCGCTTTGTCAAAACGCATATTTTCCTTTGTAAAGGGAAGAGGTAAGCCATTTCTTCTTACCAGTGCAACAGAAAGTACAACGCTGACAGCCTGTGCTGCAATTGTGGCAAGGGCTGCCCCTGCAGTTCCCATATTAAAAACACTGATTAGCACAATATCCCCAATAATATTGACGATGCAGGTTATCGTAACGAAGAGCAGAGGAGCTTTTGAGTTCCCCATACCACGGAAAATATTGCTCATTACATTATAACCTACAATAAACAGAGTACCGGCGCCACAAATCCGAATGTAATGGACTGTTTTATCGAAAGCCTCTGCCGGGGCGTGCATTAAAACAGCAATTGCTGGGGCCGCAATCACCATTACGAGCGTAAGAATCATGCCCAACAAAGCAAATATCCATATACTTGTACCAATGACATTAGCTGCACGCTTATAATCCTTTTCTCCAAATCTATGCCCAAGCAAAATTGCGATTCCCATGGAAAGCCCGGTTATGATACCTGTAACAATGAGCATAGTCTGACTCCCCGTTGCTACCGCCGAAACATCAGAAGAATCGCAAAATGTACCGACTGCCCATAAATCAACCGCACCATAGAGAGCTTGCAAAAACAGTGCCAAAAGAACAGGTAGCGCAAAGCGCAGCAAAGACGGTAAGATAGGACCTTCAAGAAATGTACTGTTTGTTTTTCGCATATGTTACCTCCAATTGATTTCCTTAAAATTTATCTCAGAAAGAATACCCAGCATTTCACAGAATTTTTGAATATCCTGCTCGGAATAAGTATCTGTTATCTTTTTAATCGCCAAATCATCCTGCTGACGATAAACCTTGTATTTGGGAACGGCATTCTCATTGACAGACAAGAAATTTTGTCTGCGGTCGTTTGGATCTGGTGTTTTTGTTACAAGACCCTGTTTAATTAGTTCATTGATTTTCAGCGTAACGGCAGGTTTTGAAACATAAAGCAATTCCGCAATTTTGGATGCAGTACATTTGCCGTTCATGGAGAAAATCAATTCAAGATAGAGCAAACTGTTGTAAGTGATATTCTGATTAAAAAATTGCTGGTTCATCAGCCTTAAATCACATAAAGCCGTACTGTAATAGAATGAGTCTAAAGCTTTTCTTAATTTCATAGCGTCCTCCATTGTTTAGGTAATAATAATTATTATAGCTTAACTAAATGGAATTGTCAATGGAGGCTGTTTCATTTTTTAACGCCCATTTGCAATGGCCGTAAAAGGCATAACGGATTTTCCACCAGGTATGAACTGGTTCATTCAGGGTACTCACTTCCTTTCGCAACCGCGAAAGGACCAACTTAGAGCTGTTGGCAAATTACCTGAAATTTTTCCAAAGTTAATCTACAAGGGTTTGTTTTAACAAAAGCTCATTTTATATATTTCTATTAGCTACAAAAGTTCGGTTTTTTTCGTTTTTATTAAAATATAGTCTTAACTTGGAGAGCTTTTGAAAGTACGAGATTTTGTCAACACCTCGAATTAAGCTTATGTAGAACGACCTCCGCTTTCGCAGAGGTCGTCTACCTATGTTCCCTTACAGCGCACCTAACTTCCTGAGCAGCTCCACACAATCCTTTGCGCCCTGCACATAGAGATGCTAACATTCGTGATCGGCAATCAGATTTGTTTTCTCAAAGTAGTCGGTGAGAATTCTCTACTGATCTTTCGACAGCCATCTGACAATGTCACGAGCCTGAGAACTGAGAGTCACCACCTCAGCATAAAGCTGCTGCTCGCTGTCATCCAGATTTTCTTTGCGCTTGCTGATTGCCGCTTCCGTCAACTCACGGATGACTGTTTCAAAGATTTCACTTTTCTTCATCGCATTTTCATCTCCTTTCCAACAAGAAGAAGGCATAAAAAATGCCCCTCACTTCTCTTAAGGAAAAAGTAAGGGGCTGAAGTGTTTATTGACTAATGAGACAAATTCTTGTATAATAACTTATGTTATCAATAACAAATGTTATTTATCGAGATGGAGGTATTTAAATGCCTGCAAAAAAGCAAATTTCAAAAAAAGCCATATTACAAGCGGCTTTGGATATTGTAAGGAAAAGTGGGGTAAAAACTATTAATGCGAGAATTTTAGCTCAGAAATTAAAATGCTCTACTCAACCTATATATCTTTCCTTTAAAGGGATGGACGAATTAAAAGTCGCCGTTACACAGGCAATTGACAATGAATACGATACTTTTGTAAAAAAACATATTGACATAGACAACTATATGATCAGTAAATCAAAAGCACATATTCTATTTGCTCTATACGAAAAAAATCTATATAAGGCTATGTTTCTGTCAAATACATTAGAGGGAATTAGTATTGATGATATAGCAAGTGCTGAATGGAATCAAAAGGCTATCTCATCTATAATGTCAGACTTCAATATTGATAAATCTTCTGCTCAAAAAGTATTTATAAATTTGTGGCTGTTTTCAAGTGGTCTTGCAATTGAACTTGCCACAAACGATATGAATATAAGTGAATCTGATATTGACTCGTTGCTGACAGAGTTTTATGAAAGGATGAAAATTTGCTATGCTTAAAAGTAAAATCCAAACACAAGAAGAAATCGAAACTTATATGAAGGAATTGAAAGAATGGCTTGAAAGTGTCAAGAACGCCACCACCGAAGAAATGACAGACTTTTTTACCAAAAGAATTAATGAATATGACAATGTTCATCTCACACATTGGGGAAAAGAATATGCTCATATTGCAGACTTTTTTGATAATGGTTTGAATTCTTTGCTTGATATTGGTTGTGGTACAGGCTTGGAACTGGAATCAATGTATAAAAGATTTCCAAAAGTTAAAGTTACGGGCATTGATTTGTCAGAATCTATGCTGAATAAACTACGTGAAAAATATAGGTATAAAGATATTAGCATAATAAAGGCAGACTATTTTGAATATCCATTTGAAGAAAACAAGTTTGATGCTGCTATGTCTTTTGAAACACTTCATCATTTTAAATACCAAAAGAAACAAAAAATTTATAACAAGCTTTATCAAACAATAAAAAATGGAGGATATTACATAGAATGCGACTATATAGCCTGTTGCAATGAGGAAGAGACCCTGTGTCTTGAAGGTTATGAATATAGGCGCAAGAAGAATAATATCCCTGACGATGTGTTTATACATATTGATATTCCTCTAACACTGGAGCACCAGATTGAACTTATGAAGAATGCCGGTTTTCAAACTGTTGATGTCCTGTATCAAAATGGTGGGACTGTTATTTTTAAAGCCAAAAAACAGTAAGTGTTTTAGGTGCTTGAGGTAGCGATATCTTTGATTTCGGCAATTGGGCTATCTGGCTGTAATGATATAAGTTCATTTCTAATTAAATTGGTCTTATAACTACTAGGCTTCTTGGCAATTACCTAGACTGAACTTTCATCAGTTAACAAATTACAGCTTCGCTGGGCACGCTCCTATACAAAAAAACCCCTATATATAGGGGTTTCGGGTACTCTGTTATAAGAAGATACACAGAGATATGCGGGATTTTAGGCGTCTCACGCCCCTCTAAATTATAAATAAGATATAATTCATTTAATTATTTTTTATAAATACTAGCTCAAACTTTCCTCAATAAAATTATTTAACTCTATTTCATCAATACTTTCATTTTCAATCAGATATATTGCAATTTTATTTAATAATTCAATATTCCTTTGTAGCAATTCTTTTGTTGATTCATATAATTCAGATACAATGTCTTTGGCTCTAATTAAAACTTCAGAGTTAATTCCTTGATTATTTGGTAGTATAGTTTCATAATTTAATAATCCTATTTTATCATCCATACCAAATCTAGTAATCATAGATATTACCATTTTAGTAACTCTTTCAAGATCATTAGAAGCCCCAGTAGTAATTTTTTCTTTACCAAAAATAATTTCTTCTGCAATTCTTCCTGCTAAAGCAATTTTAATATTTTTAATAATATCTTCTTTAGTATGATACATTTTATCTGGAGGAATACTCATACTAAATCCTCCAGCACCTTTAGTGCTAGGAATTATAGTTATCTTTGTAACTTTATTCTCAGGAGCTATTAATTTAGTAACTAATCCATGTCCAGATTCATGATATGCAGTTATCTTTTTTTCTAAAGGAGATATAAAACTCCTATCCTTTTTCTCCTCACCCGCTATTACTTGATAAAAAGCTTTATCAATATGTTCTGAAGTTATAGTGTTATTATTATCTTTTGCTGCTATCATAGCTGATTCATTCAATAAATTTTCTAATTTAGCTCCACTGAAATATACAGTTTCATAAGCTAACTTTTCTAAATCTACTCCAATATCTATAGGTTTATTTTTACTATGATAATCTAAGATTTTTTTCCTAGCATTTACATCAGGAAGTCCAATTTCAATTTGTCTATCAAATCTTCCAGGTCTTAATAATGCATCATCTAAAGTATCTATCCTATTAGTAGCAGCAACTACTATTATACCTTGATTTTCACTAAATCCAGACATTTCCGTTAATAAAGCATTTAAAGTTCTATCACTTTCATCACTGCTTGTCCCAATATCTCTTCTTTTTTTCCCTAATGCATCAATTTCATCTATAAATATTACACATTTCCCTTCCTTTCTAGCATTTTTAAATAAATTTCTTACTCTACTTGCCCCAACACCAGCATAAACCTGCACAAAATCAGAACCTGATATGGCTTTAAAATCTACATTTGCTTCTCCTGCTAATGCTTTAGCTAATAAAGTTTTACCTGTACCTGGAGCTCCATACAATAATACTCCTCTAGGAATCCTAGCACCATATTTTTCATATTTTTCAGGATTTTTTAAGAAATCTACTAATTCCATCAATCGTTCTTTTGCCTCTTCATTTCCAGCTACATCATCAAATTTTATATTTTCATTATGATTATTACTTTCTATCTGAGACATATTAAGCATTTCTTTTTGAGCTTGTTTAGAATTTTTATTAAAATAATATATTAAAAATCCAACTAAACCTAATATAAATATACCACTAATAATATCTTTAATGGTAATATTATTGTTTCCTTCAATCACTTCTATGTTCTCTAACAACAATGATTCTTTAAAATTTTCTGTACGAGGATTATCCGTAATGAAATTCTCTCCATTATTAAATTTGCCTGTAATTTTAGATTCTGAACTAATAATAACTCTTGAAATTTTATTATCTTCTACATATTTTGTGAATTCAGTGTAGGAAATTTCTGTAAATTCTTCCTTGTCTAAATATAAAAAAGCTAAAACAGTAGATATTACAATAAATATAAATAAAAAAATTATTGGTCTTTTAAACAAGAAATTCATTTAATCTACCCTTTCTAGTTTACATAATACAATAATATTAACATATTTTTTAATTTTAATCTATAATATAATGAAATTACCAAAAAAAAGAAGGCAATAGTCACCTTCTTTAATCAATATCTGCTTTTAATATTTCCATTAATTTATTCAATTTTTTATTTTGACTTTCATTTAACATTGGTCTTAATTTATCAAGTTTTTTAAGTTTCTTCATAAATTCTTCTTTATTTTCTCCTTGAGATAATTTTTTATTTAAATTCATTATCTCTAAATACAATTCATCTTCAGATTTACCAGAATACTTATCTGCCAAATCTCTTAATTTTTCTATATCCTCTTCTCTAGCATTTACAGTTGACTTAAATTTATCAACTAATTTAGACAAATCCTTTTTCTTTTCATCCTCATTATGGTTACTGCTATTAATAGATACATCATTATTATTTTTATCCAAATTAATTCCTCCTTTATAATATCTATTTAATAAATATGTTTTTAAAGCTTGTTCTATTACAAAGGAGAAAAAATATTATTACTAAAATAATTTAATGTAACGCTTTTCTATTATAATTCATAATATACTATACAGAGTTTTTATGGTATAGCTTATAATTCTAATACCCTATTATTTAGAATATTGAGCAAAGAATTATACAGCATATATATAAATCTTACTTTATATAAGGAGGTTAAATCGTGAATGAAGTCTCAGTATCTAATCAAAAAGAAATTGATAGATCTCCATTTAGCAATCCATTATTGTTAATTTTACTAATACCCATAATTAAAAATGTTTTCTCAAAAAATAATAACTTTAGTCTAAAGATAAATGATTTTAAAAATATAAATATAACAAGAATATTGGATAAAGTAGATGTACTTATAAAAGTAGCTCCCTATCTTCCCTCTGACTTAATCAAGATCATAAATAAATATCTACCTCTATATGATAGATTAAGTAAAGCATTTATTGTAATGGAATTTTTCTCAAGATCAAGTATTGTAGCTCCTATTGTTGTTGCAAACGAATTAAATCCTAAGGAAAAAACTGATAGAGTATCTTATATCTTAAAAGAAGAACTACCTAAAAATGAATACCAAAAAATAAGTCCATTTATTAATATAGCTACAAATCTTGACACGTATAAAGGAGTAATTAAATCTATAACTAATTTAAATAATGATGACAATACTTCTAATAATTTAAATAATATTATTAAAATCCTGGGACCATTATTAGGTCAAAGTGAAGAAAATATGGATAAAATGAATGAAATATTAAAAATGATAGAATTAATCAATCTATTTGGTGATGATGATGATAAAAAATCTAACAACAATATTGATGAAGCTAAAGAAGAATAATTACATAAATTATAAGATCACAAGAATATTGCAATCTACATAATACATATTAAATTAACCATTTTAAGGCGGTATTACCATGTCAGCCAATGCTCTAGTACATTTTTTCAATTACTCTTGTGATAGTAGCCTATTATTTTTCTTTTTATTATTAGTTATACTATTCAATAATTGTAATAAAGGTTATCATTGCTAATGCTTAAAACGAGGTTTTCCCTCGTTTTAAGTTATTTACATCTATCAATTAAATTTTTCATATCCTCTGGTAAATCTATTTTTAGTTCTACTTTTTTATTTTTCCTAGGTGTAATAAATTTTAAATAATAAGAATGTAAAGCTTGCCTATTTATTAATTCACTTTTTTCTCCATATAAACTATCTCCAATGATAGGATGATTTAAATATGATAAATGAACTCTAATTTGATGAGTTCTTCCTGTAACAATCTTAAGTTCAACTATTGTATGATTTTTTATTCTATCTAATACTTTAAATTCTGTAACTGACTCTTTACCATTATTAGTTACAATATTTTTTATTCCATCTTTCTCTTTTCCTATAGGTAAATCTATTACATTTTCATCTTCTTCTATATTATTTTTTACAATAGCTATATATTTCTTTTCGATATTTTCTCTAAATTGTTTAGCCATTTGTTGATGAGCATATGGATTTTTAGCAATTACTAAAATACCAGACGTATCTCTATCTAATCTATTAACTAATCTAACCTTTTTTTTAATACCTTTTAAATCAAAATAATATTGTATGCCATTAACTAATGTACCATTGGGATGATTTACAGTAGGATGAACCAATATATTTGGAGGTTTATTTATAATTAATAAGTCCAAATCTTCATATATAATATCCAATTTCATTTTTTCAGCTTTATATGAAGAATCTTCTTCTTCAAGATTTAAAGTAACTATATCCCCTTTATTAACATAATACCTGTCTCCTAATAAATTACCATTTATATAAATACAATTTTGTTTAATTAGCTTTTTAAATAATCTAGATGATATCTCCACCTCTTCTTTTAAAAAATCTTTTACTTTTATTGTTTTCTTTTTTACTAATAAATTTATAATACTATCACTTTCTTTGGGTATACTCATAATATCATTCCTTCTTATTTTTGTATATACTATTATTATATAATATAATAGCCCTATAAGTATAATTTTAATAGTTCTATTCAGGAGGTTAATAAATGGAAATATTCACATACAAAAACAAAAAAATTAATATTATTTATAATAATGACAATGAATCATTTAATACTGCATCATTATTAAAAGAAAAACTAACAGAAAAAGGATATATTATACCCAAAAAATATGATTATGATGCTATGATAAATATTTGTGTAGGTGGTGATGGAGCTTTTTTAAGAGCTGTACATGACTATGGATTTCCTGAAATCCCTTTTGTAGGAGTTAATACTGGTCATTTAGGTTTCTTTCAAGAAATCTCTCCAAATAACTTAGAAGAATTTATAAATGCTTTAGATAAACAAGATTTTACTATAGATTCATTATACTTAGTAGAAGCTTTAGTTTGTACAAGAACAAGTTGTATTGAACTTATCGGAGTAAATGAAATAGTTGTAAAAGGAATTCAATCAAAAACTATTCATTTAAATATATCAATCAATGATACATACTTAGAAAGGTTTAGTGGTGATGGAGTTATTATATCAACACCTATGGGAAGTAGTGCATATAACTTTTCAGCTGGTGGTAGTATTGTATACCCTACCCTAGGTGTATTACAATTAACTCCATTAGCTCCTATTAATTCAAAGGTTTATCGCTCATTAACTACTAGTGCAATTATTCCTATAAATATGATTGTAAACCTATCTCCTGAATATAGAGATGAAAATTCAATTCTAATTGTAGTAGATGGTAAACAACATAAATATGAAAATATTGTTGAAATTAATCTTAAGATTTCAGATATGAAATTACAACTTCTTAATTTAGGAAAACATAATTTTTGGAGTAATGTTAGAAACAAATTCTTATAAAACCAAAACTCCATTATGGAGTTTTTAAATCTCTTAAAAACATTAACATGCATCCAGCTGTAGTTCTTTGTGCTAAAGGCAAAGCACATTTAGTAATTTTATAATATTTTTCTCTAGAATTATTGATGTTTTTATATTTTGCATATGTCTTTAAAGCAATTTTGCCATTAAATTTAACATAACTATCTAATTTTTTAAATTTAATTGGTTTTTCATTTGTCCTAAACTCCTTCACTATATCATAAGTAAGTTTCACAAAATTTTCATATTGTCTATGGCTATCTAATAATCTAATATTTACGTGTTGAGGTATAGTCATATCTTGAATTATATGAACAGTTGCTCCTAGAAAAAACATACTCCTACTCTTATATCCTTTTTCCCAATAAAACAAAGCTTTCTTATAATATCTACGTGTTAAAATTCTAGCATTTAAATGGCCAAACATTCCTCTACGCTTTACTAAACTATAAAAATGATTTATACTTTTAAAATCTTGATCTGCCCATACAACTCCTCTATTCATCTCTTCTAAATAATGATTATATAATTCAAATTCTTTCATATAATCATTATTAGCTAAAAGCTTTAAAGCTTGATAATTTATAAATCTATGAACTTGACATTCTGTTTTTATTATTTTTTTCTTAAAAGGATTTAAAATCCATAATATAGATTTAAAAGCCTTACCATAATATTTTTCAAAATTTTTCATGCTATCATCCTCTTTATTCTATATATATATAATACCCAAAACAACATAAAAAAAAGAAGTAAAATTGATTTAAAATAAATAAAATTTTATTCTAAATAAAAAGGAAGGTGAAAATCACCTTCCTATCTTAAAACTCTTACAAATTTAATTGAATATAAATCTGCTATTTGATAATCATCACTTTCTGGTTCCTGTAGTACTATATAATCTACACCTACATCCAATAAATACCCTGATCTATCCATAAATGTATTAGTCCCCATTAGAAAATCAACTCTTACAAATTGACCTATTAATGTATTAAGATATCCTTGTAAATATTCTCTATCTGTTATTACTGGTGGCATTTCTGGTCTTGGCCTATCGGGTCTAGGTACCTCAGGTGCCGGCGTTGGCATATCAATTCTCTGCTGATTATTCGAATTATCTGAAATTAAATAATCATCATATGACATATTTGAATTATTACTATTTGGATACATTTTATACCTCCTTATCTTTATAAAACAACTCACAATTTTAATACTCAAATCTTCTAAGTAAAAATCAAATCATAATTAAATTTATAAATAAAAGATTATTTATGTTTCACTATATAAATCAGTAGGATCAAAAAAACAATGTTTTCTTATCCTGGTATTTAGCTCTCCTGTTCTATTTATTGGAAAATAATATGGACAACTAGGTTGAAATGGATTCATATACCATAGGGATTTAACTATATTCCATTGCTTATTGCCAGCAAGGGCCCAATCAGCAATATCATAATGAATTTGTTCTGGTGGTGCAGCCCATATTGTTTGAGGATTTCTTCTTCCACCAATTACATTTCTTACACAATCAAATTGACCTTCCTGATATATTACATTTCTTAAATTACCTTGATTAACTCTTTGATATTCTCCATAAGGAACATGAACTCTATTCATGACTACCGTTGCCACTGCCCTCATTCCAGTGTCTCCTTCTCCCCCTGCCTCACAATTTATAATTCGAGCTAATAATTCTCTTGCAGACATTGGCATTCTAATCCCTCCTATCTAACTAATATTAGTATATTTATTTATAGTGAAACTTGATACAAAAATTTTTATAGAATAATCATTTTTAATGTCTTTTGATATTAATTACTTTAGCAATTAAAAATTAATTATATATTTAAAAAATAGTTCTAACTAATATTCAATTCAAAATATAATATATTATTAATATTATTAGGAGGTATATTTGATGATTCAAAATAACAATCCTTCAAAAGAAGAACGTTATTTATTATTAGAAGAAGTCTTAAAAGAAGATGGTAGAGAAGAAGATTTAAAAAACATTATTAAGTATCTTAGCCCTCCTCCTGATATAACAACTATTGCTCCACCAGGATCATTTAAAAATATAAAAGTAGGCATAATAGGTGGAGGATTATCAGGACTCGCATCAGCTGTAGAATTAAGAAAATTAGGATATGATATAACAGTTTTTGAATCTTCTAATAGAATAGGTGGTAGAGTTTATACTCATTATTTTGATAAAGATAAATCATTATATGGAGAACTCGGTGCTATGAGAATTCCAATTTCTCATGAAACTACATGGTACTATATAGATAAATTTAACCTTAATACTAGACCTTTTATTCAGTCAAATAAAAATACTTTTTTATATGCCCAGGGAGTCCGAATTAGAGCCAAAGAGAGTAATATCCAAAAATATTTTTATCCATTATTTAATCTCCCATATAGTGAAAGAAATCTACCTTTTTCTTATTTCTTCAATCAAGCATATACTAAAAAACTACTCAGTATACCATCTGAAGAAAGAATTCAATTAATAACTAGCTTACCAAAATATACAAGAGAAATTTTAGATTTAGATAATCTTAGTAATAGAGATGCTTATGAAATAGAAAATATTTCTGAAAATGCAATTAACTTAATTCAAGCCATTACTCCATTAGAAAGAGGAATGTTTTATAATAATCTAATTGAAACATTAAGCGAAGAATATGTTGCAGCCTTCTCTATTCTATATGAAATTATAGGAGGATTACATAAACTTCCAGAAGCTTTATTTGAAACTACAATTGCTAATAATTCTTTTTATTATTCTGATATACCTAAACAAGATTTAGGAACAATTCAATGGAAATTTAATTCTTTAGTTAATTGTATATATTCTAAAGGTAACAAAAGAATAATAAACTATTTTAATAATAATGAATCTTACAATGATGCTTTTGACTTAATCATATGTGCTATACCATTCTCAAGTCTAAGAAATGTTGATATATATCCAAAATTCTCTAATAGAAAAATGCAAGCAATCCGTCAATTAAACTATGCTCCATTACAAAAATCTATAATACTTTTTGAAGATAGATTCTGGGAATTTGATACTCCAGAAGGAGGAATTATAGGCGGAGGTTCTTCTACTGATTTGCCTATTGGTCATATATGGTATCCATCAGATCATGCCCAATGTGTGGATACAAACTTTAAACCTAATTATAACTATCTTTATAGATCACCTATGAATAAGTGGAAATTAAAAAAAGAATGTACTCCTTATGAAAAAGGTGTATTAACAGCTAGCTATAATGCAGGTTTAGATAGTACTAGGCTAGGTAACCTTAATAAACCTGTAAGAGACTACAAATTACTACGTCAAGTAGAAATAGTACATGGATTTCCTCCTGGATATTTAGATAATCTAGTTCTTGATATAAAAACTATTAATTGGAATAGAAAATCATTTTACCTAGGAGGTGTATGTAACATGAATCCTAGCCAAAAAAGAATTTATTCCTATAATATAACTCTACCTGAGTTAAACAATACAATATTCTTTGCAGGAGAACATATATCATCTACTCATGGTTGGATGCAAGGAGCATTATTAACTGGTATGAATGCAGCAAATTCAATTGCATACCAATCATTAAAAATGAAATAATATAGATAAACACCATTGAATATTCAATGGTGTTTATCTATATTATTAGGGTAACTATATAGAAAAGTAATTTTAAGTATTATATAATGAATTAAGACACAGAATTAGGAGGTATTATATGAACAATTCAGCATTATGGAATCTTTATACAAAAATATCTAATAAAATACTAAATCTAAATGATATAAAAGAAATGAAGGATAAATCTTTATCTAAGCATATAAAGATTTATTTAAGAAAGGATATATTTTTAGAGAAACTAAAAATAATGATTAATTCTGAAGATCTTAGTACCAATGCTACTTTTGATCTTATATCTCCTTTAATTCAAATATTTGATAATAAAGAAAAAAATGAATGGTTACATTACTTTTATAACTATTTATTGAGTAAATCTTTTCCTAAAGCCGTAAAAATACAATTATTAGATAAATATAAGCTTCCTTCAGAAATTTTTATTACTACTTTTAGAGTATTAACTGATTATGAAATAAATAATAAGAATCGTCTACCTGATAGTAGATATCCTATGAATTTTATTAGTGATTCAGAAATAAAAAATTTAAATATAACATCTGAATACAAAAGATTCAAAAAAACTTTTAAAAAAAATTATATATATGAGTTAATGAAACTTCATCAAGATATAACTGGACATACTACATTAAATCATGTTACTGGTGTTCATTATCTAGCTATGCATATTTCTAAACAACTATACAAATTAAATCTACCTGTAGATTTAGGTAGAGTTTCTGGAGCTGCTGCTGGACATGATATTGGTAAATATGGATGTAAAGGTGAAGAATTAAAGAGAGTTCCTTATCTACATTATTTTTATACTGATCAATGGTTTAAAAATAATAATCTTGAATATATAGGACATATTGCTACAAATCATTCTACTTGGGATTTAGAGCTAGAAAATCTTCCAATAGAATCATTGATATTAATTTACTCTGATTTTAGAGTTAAAAATAAGATGTATAATAACAAAAGTAGAATGCATATATACTCCTTAAAAGATTCTTTTGATGTTATATTAAGTAAATTAGACGATGTAGATGAAAAAAAAGAAAAACGATATACAAAAGTTTATGGAAAATTAAAAGATTTTGAAAACTACATGATTGATTTAGGGATAAGTATTGATACTACAATTCCAGGACCTAATCCTGTTGACAAAAGATATTATGCACTTATGAACAAAGAAGATATAGTTGACAATTTAAAATATAGAGCAATAGAGCACAATATTTACCTAATGAATAAACTTAAAAGCGAATCTTCATTAAGTTCTATTTTAGAAATTGCTCGTAGTGAAAATGATTGGAAAAAATTAAGAGGTTATTTAAATATATTTGAAGAATACTCAACTTACTTAACTCAAAAACAAAAACTTATAACATTAAAATTCCTTTATGAACTGCTTATCCATAAAGAAGAAGATATTAGAAAACAAAGTGCCGAATTAATTGGTGCATTAATCGCAATGTATGATGAAGAATATAGAAAAGAAGTTCCCAATGATATAAAACAAAAAAATTCCGAACTTACTAGTTACGAACTACTAGATAATTATATCAATCTTATTCTATATCCTGATCATAAAATATTGGATGTTCATAAAAGATGGATTGGATATAGTTTAAGAATTTTAATGAAATCTATTCTATCCTATTGTCGTGATATCCAAAGAAAAAACTTTAGAAACATTTTATTAAAATATTATTCCCATGCTTTAAATGAAAACGAAGATGTCCAATTTTATTTATTACAAACAGTTAAATATATTCCCTTTGATAAAGGTAATGAAGAACCATTAAATAAAATGTTTGACTTTATATTATTAATGCTAAATAGTAATAATCCTGAAATAAGATTATCTGCTTTAGAAAGAGTTTATAACTTGTTATTTAGAATAAGAGAAAACTCTAAATTTACAGAGAATCTAATCAAAATGATGAGTAACAATGTAATAGCCTCTGAAATCCCTGCAGAAAATTTTTTGAAATTTAAAATGGCTAGAAAATTAAACTTAGAACTAAATATAATAGAGCATTACAAAAAATATTATGAAGATGATTTTGCTAAAAACTCTGAAATATTTCTTAAAAATTTAAAAACTGCTACGGATTGGATCACTAAAAAAATTCATATAGAATTATTGCTAGAAAATGTAATTCAAAATACTGATAAAAATATCATTCATACAGCTATGCATTTTACTAATTTAATAAAAGTAAGTGCTGTTGAAAATGTAAGGAACCACGCAGGAGAAGCATTACTAAAAATATTTCCTTTTTTATCATTAGATCAGAGAAATGATGTAACTATAGAATTATTAAGAGCCTTAGAAATTCAAGGATATCATTTTACAAAATATATTCCTGATTATTTAGGTCAATTAATATTGTATTTACAGCCTACAGAACTAGATGAATTAATAGAAGATTTCATTGAAAAAATTAAATCTTCTAATACACAAATACAGTTTTTAATATTAAAAACTGTAGGAGTAACTATACAAAATTATTCAAATTATAATAATATTTTTTCAGAAGAAAAAACAATTTATAAAAGTAGATTCTTAAAATTATTAGGTGTATTATTAAATGGATTAGCAAGTTATGATATGCAAGTTAAACAAGAAAGTTTCAGAATAATAGGTTCTGAAATATTTGGATCAGAAATAATAACAATGAAAGAAAAACATAATATTTTTAAATTAATCAGCAAAAAAATATTAACACTTTTGCCATCAAAAGATGAGAATGAATTATGGTTTTTAAATAATGCTGCATCTTTGAATAATATATATAGATTTATATCTGACTATACTTTTTCAAATGGAAAAATTCAAATTCAGCCAAAAGAAAAGATTGCTTTTTTTCCTGGTACATTTGATCCATTCTCTCTAAGTCATAAAGAAATAGCTAAAAAAATTAGTAACTTGGGTTTTGAAGTTTATTTACAAGTAGATGAATTTTCTTGGTCAAAACGTACTCAGCCCCATAAAATCAGAAGAAAAATAATAGATATGAGTATATCAGATGAATTAAATATATATTTATATCCTGAAGATATACCAATAAATATAGCTAACTCAGAAGATTTAAAAAAACTAAAAAAATGCTTTAATAACCTAGAAATATATATTGTTGTTGGTAGTGATGTTATTCTAAATGCATCCTCTTATAAGATAAATAAATTAAATCAATCCATAAATAATTTTTCCCATATAATATTTGAAAGAGAAGGAATCTCTTATTCCAAAAATGATAATAATGAATTAGAAAATAGAATAAATGAGATTAAAGGTAATACTATAAGACTTTCACTGCCTCAGAAATATAAAAATATTAGTTCTACTCAAATCAGGGAATACATTGATGAAAATAGGGATATATCAGAATTAATTGATCCTATAGCTCAAACATATATATATGAAACTGGAGTATATAGAAGAGAACCCCAATATAAAACACTAATTCAAACTCAATCCATTGATATAGATATAATAGATAATATTACAGATAAACTATTAGCTAAACTTTCATCATCAGTTTTAAATAAACATGATAACGCTTTTGAATCATTAAAAAAAATTAAACATGAATTACATCCTAGAATAATTGTCTTAAGAGATATGAAAAATAATAATAAGATTATTGGATTCTCCATATTTCACTGGGTAAGATCTAGTAATTTATTTAATCAATTTAATGATAATAATATTTCAGAATATATAAGAGAAAACTCAGTAGGACGAATAGTTTGTATTGATGGTATATTCATAGATAATAATACTAACTTTAAAAATACAGAACAAATAATCTTAACCGAAACATTATCTTTATGCTTAGCAAAAGATTATACTTATTGTATTTTTAGAAATATTATACCTTCTTATCCAACAAAATCTATACATGAGATATTAGGCCTACAAGGATTTGTTAAACTTTCCTTTGGAGATGAAGATAAAACAATATATGTAGTAAATATGACTAATCCTTGCACTTTAAATTTAGACCTAGAATCAATTATAAAAGAACCGTTTAAAAGTAATAAAAATATACAAAAAGCTATAAGAAGATCCCGTAAAAGACTACAAAGATCACTAACTGAATTATATCCAAGTCAATTAATACTTTCTTTTGACCGAGATATGTTATATAAAAAAATGATTAAAAAAATTTGTGAAACTAATAATATACCTACCAAAAAGATTATTCCAAAAACTTATGGAAAAAAAATGTGTGTTCCCTTTGGAAGTATACTAAATGGACATATTGTTCCTAATACGGTAACAAAATCAATGCATACTGAAAAAATGTATACACCAGACATTGAAAAATTTAATATTGAACCTTTCCCTTATTATATGAGTTTAGAAAATCAAATAAAAATGATTAACTCTTTTGATAGACCTATAATTTTAGTAGATGATCTATTAAACAAGGGCTATAGAATAAAAGCTATCGATCCTTTGTTAAATAAAGAAAATATAGATGTAAGTAAAATTATAGTAGGTATTCTTTCTAGTAGGGGTAAAGAATTAATGGATATTCAAAATCGCCAAGTAGATTCTGCTTATTTCATACCAAACTTAAAAGTTTGGTTTAATGAAAGTGCTCTCTATCCTTTTATAGGTGGAGATACTGTATGGAGAGGTTATACTCCTGAGCGCAATCTTTTACCCTCTATTAATTTTACTTTACCTTATACATCACCAATTTTTATAAAAGGTACAAGTAATAGAACTCTATATGAATTATCAAAAACATCAATATATAATTCTATTGATATCCTTTCCACGCTTGAAGTAGAATATCAAAAAATACATTCGAGAAATTTAACACTTAAACATTTAAGTGAAGTATTCATTTATCCTAGATATCCTGACCCAGGAAAAAATATTAAATATGATATAAATCTAAAGGCATCAGGATATTTAAAAAATGATTTAGAACAACTTAAACGTATTGAAGACATCATAAAAAGATAAGAGGTGTATTATGAATTTATATCAAATAGATAAAAATATTTATGGCTTTTCATATCAAGAATACAATTTTAAAAAGGCTAAAAAAGAAAATTTGATTAATTCTGATAAAATTTATTATTTGTTTAAAAATGACCCATTAAAAAGCAGGAGAAGTTATATTGTTTCTTCTCCTTCGCTACTATCATTAAAAAAAGAAGATATAAATATTTTAAATAATAATAAAGATAATATAGATATATATGAATGGATTGAAGAAAAAATAAATTCTAAAAAAATTATTGCTATAAATCTAAATTATCCAAATTGGAAAGATATTTTATATCAGAAATCAAGAAAAAGTTGGAATATAAATGTCTTGGCACTAGGAAATGTAGGTACAACTTTACTTACTGGATTAAAACTTTTAGGTGGAAATAAAATCTCAAGAATAGGTATATATGATAGAACTCTAGAAAAGCAAAAAAGATGGGAAATGGAGATGAATCAAGTATATTCTGCATTTAATTATAATACTCCTGAAGTGGAAATAATAAGTAGGGATAAAATATTTGATTGTGATATGTTTGTATTTTGTGCTTCTAAATCAGTTCCAAAAGTAGGTAGTAATATAAAAGATGTAAGAATGGCTCAATTTGAAAGCAATTCTGATATTATAAAAGAATATGCTATCCAAGCTAGAAAAGAAAATTTCAAAGGAATATTTGCAGTAGTATCTGACCCAGTAGATTTATTATCTAAAGTAGCATTTTTAGAAAGCAATAAAAATAAAAATGGAGACTATGACTTTAATGGTTTATCTCCCGAACAAATCAGAGGTTATGGACTAGGCGTAATGAATGCTCGAGCAGTCTACTATGCTAAAAAAAATCCAGAATTAAATCACTTTCTTACAGAAGGAAGAGCATATGGTCCTCATGGTGAAGGACTCATTATAGCTGATAGTATAAAAAATTATAATGAAAATCTATCTATGAAACTAACAGCCAAAGCAAAAAATGCTAATCTAGAAATGAGAAAACTAGGTTATAAACCTTATATTGCTCCGGCTCTCTCCTCTGGTGCTCTATCTATTATAGATACTATAGACGAAAAATGGCATTATAGTTCTACATTTATAGGAGGTGTCTTCATGGGATGTAAAAATAGACTAATTAATAATAGTATTGAAATTGAATCTATTGAAATGAATAATAAACTATTTGAAAGAATTAAAAAATCATATGAAAATTTAGGAGAAATAATATGAAAAAAATACATTTAATTATGCCAGAAAACCCATCAATTTTTTTAAGAAAAATGGTTAAAAATACTATCAAAAATCAAGAGTACGTTCTTATTACAAATGAAGATAATTTACTAAATTTAAAAAACAAAAAAATATTATTCGCTGTGGAATTAGATAATGCCGGTAAAAATATTGGAATCGATAAATTATTTAGCAAACTATTTCAATTAGGTAATGATTCTTTAAAAGACTCAATAGGCTCTGTCTTAGTAAATAATTCCTATAATGAACTCTATACTAAAACGATTGCTCAAGATATAATTTTTGATAGTAATAGATTAGGCTGTGAGTTCCCAGGAAGACCTTTAGTTGAAGCCACTTCTACCTTAGCAAACATGAGTACTCTATCTAAAACTATGAATATATCATTAGAAAAAGCTTGTTTTAAATCCTGTGAAATTCTAGGAGAAAATTTAATAAATTATGAACAGAAAAAATTCAATAATCCTAAGTTATTAGTTCTTCACTCTAGCAATTATTCTACATCAAATACATTAAGACTTTGGAGAATGATAAAAAAACATCTAAAGGATATTGACATAAAAGAAATACATATTGAAAATGGTACCATTAGAGATTGTATAGGCTGCTCTTATAAAACGTGTAAACACTATGGTCAACAAACAAGTTGTTTTTATGGTGGTATTATGGTAGAAGAAGTTTATCCAGCTATATTAAATTCAGATAGTATACTTTGGATTTGTCCTAATTATAATGATGCTATATCCGCAAATTTAAAAGCTGTCATTAATAGACTTACAGCTCTATTTAGAAAAACGAAATTTTATAATAAATCAATATTTAGTGTTATTGTTTCCGGTAACTCTGGAGGAGATGCTTTATCAAAACAATTAATAAGTGCTTTAAATATAAATAAAACTTTTAGACTGCCTCCAAAATTCAGTATCATGGCCACAGCTAATGATAAAGATGCTATTTTAGATGTTCCTTATATTGAAGATAAAGCTAAAAACTTTGCTATTAAAATAAAAAATTATCTTCTAAAAGAAATATAGGTACTTACTTTGCAAGTACCTATATCGTTGTATCAATATTATATTTTTTGGCTAATTTATCCAATCTCCTTTTAAAATTTCTTAATTCATTAAAATCTCCCCGCTCTTGCACATGAAAAAATTCTTCTCTATATTCATCAATTTCATTTATTTTAGCAGTAAAATATAAAGCTTGAAGTTCAGATAATATATCTGCAATTAAACTGCTTTTAACTTGAAATATCTCTTGAGATTCAATTATTTCTTCTCTAATTTCTGACATTTCTTGATCTAATTTTGATGCTGCCTCAGCAGCATTCTTAAGTTTAATTTTAATATGCTCAGGCATATTAGCCTCAAATTTGTAATTTAAAGAATGTTCAATAGTTGCCCAAAAATTCATAGCTAATGTCCTTATTTGAATTTCAGCTAATATATCTTTTTCTCCAAAGGCAGTATAAACAGGATACTTTATAATTATATGATAACTCCTATAACCACTCTTTTTTTCATTTGTTATATAATCCTTCTCATAAGCTATCTTAAAATCTTTACCATCTCTATCTCTTATTAAATTTACAACCTTATCAATATCCTCAACTAATTGACACATAATCCTAATACCTGCTATATCTTCCATTTGTTCAGATATTTTATCCATTGGAATATCTAACTTTTTCGCCTTATCTAATATACTGGATATCTTCTTTACTCTTCCTGTAACAAACTCTATAGGTGAATATTTATCCATTTTCCGATATTCATTTCTTATACTCTTAAATTTTATTTTAAGTTCCTCTACAGATTGATTATAGGGTATAAGAAACTGTTTCCAATCTTGTATCATGTTATCACTACCTTTCATCATAACAATGATAATTAATATATTCTATATATAATAGACTAATATTTTTTAATAAATACTAATGGATCTTAAAATTCTGCTGATTTTGATGTTCTTGGAAAAGAAATTACATCTCTAATATTAGACATACCTGTCAAATACATTATTATTCTTTCAAACCCAAGACCAAATCCTGCATGTTTAGTAGTACCATATTTTCTTAAATCCATATACCACCAATAATCATCTTCATTAAGACCAAACTCTCTAATTTTCTCTTCTAGTTTATCTAAGCGTTCTTCCCTTTGACTACCTCCAATTATTTCTCCAACTCCAGGAACTAATAAATCCATGGCTGCTACTGTTTTATTGTCATCATTTAATCTCATATAAAATGCTTTTATATCCTTCGGATAATCAGTTACAAAAACAGGCTTATTAAAGATTTTTTCTGTTAAATATCTTTCATGTTCTGTTTGAAGATCAGTACCCCATTCCACAGGAAATTCAAAACTATATTTATATTTTTTCAATATTTCTATTGCCTTAGTATACGTTATTTTCTCAAAATTAGAATTTACTACATTTTTTAATCTTTCAATAAGAGCTTTATCAATGAATTTATTAAAAAATTCTAATTCCTCTTTTGCATTTTCCATAACATATTTAATAATATATTTCATCATATCTTCTGCTAATTCCATATCATCTTGAAGATCAGCAAAAGCAATTTCAGGTTCTACCATCCAAAATTCTGCTGCATGTCTTGGAGTATTTGAATTTTCTGCTCTAAAAGTAGGTCCAAAAGTATAAACATTTCTAAATGCTTGAGCGTAAGTTTCTGCCGCTAATTGACCACTTACAGTTAGCCCTGTTTCTTTTCCAAAAAAATCTAAACTATAATCAACATTTCCTTCTTCACCTAATTTAATGTTCCTAAGATCTAAAGATGTTACTCTAAACATTTCTCCTGCTCCCTCAGCATCACTAGTAGTGATAATAGGTGTTTGAGTGTATACAAAATTTCTCTCTTGAAAAAATTTATGTATAGCATAAGCTACTAATGATCTAACTCTAAATACAGCTGAAAAGGTATTACTTCTTGGTCTTAAATGAGCAATAGTTCTCAAATATTCAAAACTATGTCTCTTTTTTTGCAATGGATATTCACTAGAAGATTCACCTTCAACTTCTACTTTACTTGCCTGTATTTCAAATGGCTGTTTAGCATCAGGAGTCAATACTAACTTCCCTGTCACTATTATAGCACTACTTATAGCTAATTTTGTAATCTCTTTAAAGTTATTTAAATCATTTCCAATAACTATTTGTATTCCTTTAAAAAAAGTACCATCATTTATCTCTATAAAACCAAAATTTTTAGAACCTCTAGAAGTTCTAATCCATCCTGATACTTTTATTTCCTTATCACTAAAGTCTTCTTTGTTTTTATATATTTCTCTTATTAATGTAGTTTTCATATTCATCCTCCTCTAAGTTTTTCTACAAATAGAAAAATCCTCTCTTCCCTATAAGGGACGAAAAGATTCCGCGGTACCACCCTAGTTGCCCATTGGCCAACTTATTAAAGTAACGGATTGATTCCGTCTAAGCCTACTGTCCATAAGATTTCGGTTAGAAACTCAAGGATGTTTTTCAATATAGGATACATGTTGAACTCTCACCACAATCAACTCGCTAAAATGTCTGCCTATATCTACTCTTCCTATCATAGTCTATAAATATATTGTATTCCTATTTTATTATTGATATTATATTATATATATAATTATCTGTAAAGTCCAATTTTATACTAATTTAAATAAATTTAGATTCATTATTAAAAACAAAAGAATAGGATAAATGATTTATATTAAATACGAATGATCTCTCTTTCAAATGAATACAAATTAAACAATAACGAATTAAAAGAAATAGAAAAACTAATGAAAAATAGATAAAGATGATATATTAGATTGCCTATTCAACTAATAAAATAAAATTTAACCATAGGAATTCTCCTATGGTTAAATTTCTATATCCTGTTCCATTGTATTTCTAAAATTATTAGGATGTTTCTTTACTTTTGAAGCTTGAAATATATTAAAATAAGTTAAATAACAAATTATTATTATAAAAAGGCTAATTATAAATATAAATAATTTCATTATTCTTTTTTTATCTCTATCCATTATATGACTCCTCCTCTATATCTTGAGAAGCTACCTGCAACAATCCTAAAGCTACAAAACTCATAACTATAGAACTTCCTCCATAACTAATAAAAGGCAACGTAATTCCTGTCAATGGAATAAGTTTTATAGAACCACCAATAATTAAAAAAGACTGAAATCCTATCATCATTGTAATTCCTAAACCTACTTGTTTCATGAAATGATTTCTTTGATTTAATGAAATTTTCACTCCTCCATAGATTATTAAAATATATAATAAAATAATAGATATTCCCATCAATACTCCCATTTCCTCAATTATTGCAGAAAATATAAAATCTGTTTGAACTTCTGGTATATATTTAGGATGTCCATTACCTAAACCTACTCCTAAAAAACCTCCTTCAGAAATCGCAAATAAAGATTGAGTGATTTGATAACCAGCCCCATCAATATGTTCCCATGGATTTATCCAAGAAATCATTCTGATTTTCACATGATTAAATTTCACAATACTAATAATTCCTACAATAATTGCTCCTAATATATTATATAATATATTTAATTTATTAGATTCATTGAAATAATATAAAGACATAAATACTAAATATAATAAAAGCGCAGACCCTAAATCTTTTTGTAAAAAGAATAACCCTATAACTGAATATACTAAAAATAAGAAATAAGGTTTCTTTAATGTTTTATTCTTATAAGTATAATACGATGCAATAAATAATATAAATAATACTTTAATTACTTCTGATGGCTGAAAACTTATATTATTTAATTTAATCCAATTTATTGAGCCCTTAATTCTACTACCAAATGCAAAAGTAATTATAAACATAAAATAAATTACACCTATATACAAATATATTAATTTACTAGTTATAAAATACTTTTTAAATATAACAATTACTGAAAAAAATGTTATTAAGGCTATGATATACCAAAGTATTTGTCTAAAAGCTAATTCTCTATTTATTCTGTATATCATAGGCATCCCTATTGTTAACAGCATTGATGCTATCAACAATATAATATGATTTCCTTCAACAATTTTTTGAAATATAATATTAGAAATAAAAATAGCCGATAAAAAAACTAACCATAATATTGTAAATTTATATGTATTGTCTTTATATAAATCTCTAATAAGAAAAGAAAATAAGATGTTAATCATTAATAATATATAACTAGGTAATAAATTCTTTTTGTTGATTTTTACTAAATTCAATTTATTCACCTAACTCTCTCTTATAAACATAAATTTTAAATTTCCTAATTCTATTATATCTTTATCTTTTATTTCTAATTCATCATTTATTTCCTTATCATTTACCAAAATACTTTTATTTTCATTAAAATTAATAATAAAATATTTATTATCTCTAATATCTATTTTACAATGATATTTTTCTATATAAGGGCTATTAATTATTATATTATTGCCAATATTTCTACCAATATTCATATTTTTATATATATTATATACTTCGTCTATTTTAAATGAAAAATCATCTTTTTTATTTAATAATTTTAAATAAGGATACTTATCATATCTTGAATTATTTATTGATTTTATATCAATATATATATATCTAAATATAATAAATGTAAAAATATACACTAATAAAATTAATATAATATTTATACCACCTATTAATCCTTCCATACGAACCTCCTCATGGTTAATCTTATATAAATATCTTATCATAATTACTTTATAAAATATTCATTGTAATAATAGTTTAATATAAAGGCTAAAGGAAATTAATTTCCTTTAGCCTTTATATTAAACTTTATAAATATGATAATAATTATCAATTATTTTTAAAATAATATAAAATTTTTATTTTATATTATTTAATTTAGTCATTATACTATCTTTTATTTCTTTAATTTTTGCATCTGATTCTTTTTTATCTTTTCCTCTGCTATAAATATATATTTTAATTTTAGGCTCTGTTCCAGAAGGCCTTATGGCATACCATGATTCATTATCAAATTCAAATTTTAAAGCATTAGTTTTTTTTATATCAATTTTCTCTTCAGAACCATTAAACATGTCTTTTTTTATTTGATTTTCATAATCTGTAATCCTAATTAATCTATATTTCCCAATTTTAATTAAATAATTCTTTTTATAATATTTCATTATTCTAGAAATTCTTTCCTTACCTTCTATTCCTTCTAATACTAAAGAAAATGATTCTTCACTATAATAACCATATTTTTGATAGATATCCTCTAGTACATCTAATAAACTCTTTCCTTTCTTCATGTAATAAGCAGCTGCTTCTACTATCAACATAGAAGCTATTACTCCATCCTTATCTCTAACAAAATCATCATATACATAACCTATACTCTCCTCATATCCAAATAAATATGTATATTCTCCTGTTCTTTCAAACTCATTTGCCTTACCACATATATTTTTAAAACCTGTAAGAGTTTCTACAGTATCAACTCCATAAGATTTTGCAATATCTTTACCTAAATCTCCCGTTACTATAGACTTAACTATAACTCCATTAGGTGGTATTTCATTCTTTTCATTTAATCCTTCTAAAATATAATTTATTAATAATGCTCCGATTTGATTTCCATTTAATGATGTATATTCACTATTTTCATCTTTAATCATACATGCCATTCGATCACAATCAGGATCTGTTGCTATTAATATATCTGCATTTTTACTTTTCCCTAAATCTACTGCATATTTAAAAACTTTTATATCTTCGGGGTTTGGATATCCTACTGTCGTAAAATCAGGATCAGGATTCTCTTGTTCTTTCACTACGAACACATTCTCAAATCCTCTTTCTGATAAAACTCTCCTTACTGGTATATTTCCTGTACCATTGAGAGGCGTATAAACTATTTTTATATCTTTTTTTATTTTATCTCTTAAGAATGATCTTTTAACTCTTTCAATATATTCATTATCAATTTCATTACCTATCATATTTAATAATCCTTGTTCGCTTGCTTTCTTTTCATCCATAATTTTAATATTTGTAATATCATTTATTTCTTTTATTTTTCTGATTATTCTTTCTGCTATACCTGATAATATTTGGCTCCCTTCTTTCCAATAAACCTTATAACCACTATATTCCTTTGGATTATGACTAGCTGTTACTACTATTCCTGCTTGAGTTTTTAATTTTCTTACTGCAAAAGAAAGCTCTGGGGTTGGTCTTATATCATCAAATAGATATACCTTTATCCCATTATTAGCTAATACTAATGCTGATTTTTTTGCAAATTCATCAGATTTATGTCTTACATCATAAGCTATGACTACTCCTTTTTCACAAGCTTCTTTACTCTCATCTTTTATAACTTCAGCCAATGCTTGAGTAGCCATTGCAATAATATATTGATTCATTCTATTAGTTCCTGCTCCTATTTTCCCTCTTAATCCTGCCGTACCAAAATTTAAATCTGTATAAAATCTGTCCTCTATTTCTTCTTTATTATTTCTTATATCCAATAATTCCTTTTTAGTCAAATCATCTATATTTTTATTATTTAACCAATTCTCATATTTTTTCATGAAATCCATTTAATTCACCCTTTCATAATTATCTATTAAAAATTATTATTCTATTTTTACCCTCATATTATAAATTAATCAGAAAATGAAAATAATCATAGATTATATAATCTATGATTATTTTCATTTTTTAATATTTTTATTTTCTTCATCAATTATTATTTTAGATATCTTTTCAATTTTTTTACATTTATCCATACTTTCTTTTCTAATAATTTTATAAGCTTCTTCTTCTGTAATATTATATTTCTCTATTAATATACCTTTTGCTTTATCAATAATTTTTCTCCCTCTAAGTTTATCTTCAAGAATATTAACTTTATTTTGAAGAGTATCAATTCTATCAATATTCATTAAAGAAAATTCAACTGTTTTGTATAATGAATCCTTAATAATTGGTTTAGTAATATAGGCATATATTTTCATTTCCTTTATCTTATTTAAGAAGAATGATGTGGCATTATTTGTTATATATATGACTGTAGATAAATTATCATCTTCTATTATATTTCCTACTTGAAAAGCATCCATCCCCCAAAGATTTGTATCTATAATTGCTAATTCTGGATAGATTGTTCTACACATTCTAATAGCACCTAATCCATCAGTTGCTTCAAAAACTTTATATCCTTTTTTAATTAATAACCCTTTTATAATTTTTCTGGTATATTCTCCACTATCAGCAATTACTATCTTTTCCTCTCCCATATTACCACTCCAGAATTATATTCTATTACAAGTATTATATTGATAATCTATATTTTTTGCAATTAAAACTTCATTAAATATCTATCTATTTCCCATTGAGATATATATTTAGAATATTCATTCCACTCATATAATGCTGCATCTATTACTCTGTCAAATAAATGATCTCCTAGAGCTTCTTTCATAATTTCATCCTTGGAAAATTTAAGCACTGCTTCTTTTAAATTTGTGGGTAATCTATCTATTCCATTATCAAGTAATTCTCTTTTAGTCATATCATATAAATTATTATTTACTTTATTTGCAGGTTGTAATCTATGCTTAATACCATCCAAACCTGATTTTAGAGTAACAGCTAAAGCTAAATATGGATTAGCTGAAGGATCCGGACTTCTCAACTCAATTCTCGTAGAACTCCCTTTTTTAGATGGAATTCTTATTAAAGGACTTCTATTACTTTCAGCCCAAGCAATCATTACAGGAGCTTCATATCCTGGAACTAATCTTTTATATGAATTTACAGTTGGATTTGTAATAGCAGTAAAAGCTTTTGCGTGTTTAATCAGTCCCCCTAAAAAATAGTAGGCTGGTTTTGATAAATTAATTTCATCTTCTGTATCATAAAAAGCATTACTACCATCTAAATTTGCTAAAGAAACATTTAAATGCATACCCGATCCAGCTATATTATCTTTTGGCTTAGGCATAAATGTAGCGTGTAATCCATGTCTTTGTGCTATTATTCTAACAACCATTTTAAAAGTCATTATATTATCTGCTGTAGTAAGAGCATCAGCATATTCAAAATCAATCTCATGCTGTCCTGGTGCACACTCATGATGAGACGCTTCTATTTTAAAACCTATTTTCTTTAAAGCAGTTATTATATCTTTTCTAGCATTGCCTCCTAAATCTACAGGTGCTAAATCAAAATATCCAGCATTATCATGAGTTTCTAAAGAAGGTTCTCCTTTCTCATCTGTATTAAATAAGAAAAACTCACATTCTGGACCTACATTCATTATATAGTTTAATTCTTTTGCTTCATTTATCATTCTTTTTAATGTATTCCTAGGACATCCTTCAAAGGGAGTACCATCTGAATTATAAATATCACAAATTATTCTAGCTTCCTTATACTGACTTGCCCATGGAAATATTTGAAATGTAGATAAATCTGGTCTTAAATACATATCAGATTCTTCTATTCTTACAAATCCATCTATAGACGAACCATCAAACATAATCTCATTATCTAAGGCTTTATCTAATTGCTCTTTAGTAATTGATATATTTTTCATAACTCCCATTATATCTGTAAATTGAAGATGTATAAATTCTACTTCTTCATCAATTACTTTTTCTAATAATTCTTCTTTACTATAATCTTTCTTCATCACAATCACTCCTCTTTTAATTTAAGTAATAAATAAAAGGCATCTAAAACAAAAGAGACTAAATCCCTTTCATTTTGGACGCCTTTGCCCTTTATTTTTTAATTATAAATATATTATATACAAAATATATCTATTATGCAACACTTTATATTAATATTCTAAACTATTTAATAATAATATAGATGGTTTTTGAAATTCTTTATATGTTTTTAAATAAACATCAAACCCCATCTTCTTATATATGTGAATAAATATATCTAAATTTTTATCAACTTCTATTGTAGCTTCTGTAAATCCTTTATCTTTTATTCTTTGTAATACCCGTTCCATTAATAAATTTCCAAACCCATGTCTTCTATATTTTTCTAAAATCTTAAAACTACATAAATAAGCTCTATTTTTTCCATTGGCTTTATCTTTATCTTCTAAATTCCAAATAATATACAATTGTCCTATTAGCTCTTGTTTTTTATCATTCATAATAACCCAAATCTCCTGATTCTCTTTTTTTATTTTATCTATTGTATAATGGTTTTTTGATAAACTTTCTTCCTGACATAATTTTTCTAATTCTTCAATCGACCCCATTCTTATAAACATTATTTCACCTTCCTATCACTAGCATATTATGTGTTACTTTCTTGAAAATTTCTGTTACTTTTATTAAGAGTACACCTAATTATTAATAGTGAATAGTACTAACTTAATACATATTCTTTAAATACTATGCTTTTTCCTTCCTAATTATTAAAAATAAGAGATTATGAATAAAAATTCATAATCTCTTATTTTTAATAATATATTCTTCTATGCCCTCTCCTATGTCCTCTTCTAAATCTAGGTCTTCTAAATAATACTGTCAATAATAGGAACCACAGTAATAAACTAGTGCCACCAAAATATTGTACATTTACACCACTATATCTTCTATTGCTAGATTCTTCAACCTTAATAATTTTTTTCACATAATCAATTTTATCTATAGTATCAGAGTCTACAAAACCTTCCATCCTTGCTAATCTGTCTAGATTTCTTAAATGAATACTTTTAATTCCATCAGGAACTTCTTTTTGTATCTTATCAATCTCAACAAATAATTCTTCATCAGATTTTTGACCATATTCCTTTAAAAATTCATCATATTTATCTACACTTTCTTCTCCTAAAATCATTCTATTTAACAAATGACCCATATTATTATTGAAATCTACATCCATTCTATTTGGCCTCCATTTCTCTACTGATATTTATTCACTAATACTATATGTTAATATATTGCTTTTTGTTCCAAAATAGAATAAATAATTAATTATTTTATAAAATATATATTCTTCTATAATCCTATTGATATATATTTTATCTCTAAAAATTCCTCTAACCCATAATGTCCACCTTCTCTACCTATACCGCTTTCTTTAAACCCTCCAAAAGGTACTTGAGGAGTAGAAGGTACTCCATCATTTAATCCCACTATACAATATTCTAATGCTTCACTAACTCTAAATCCTCTAGATATATTCTCAGCAAATACATAAGCTGCTAATCCATTTCTAAATGAAGCTGTCTCAAGATAACTTTCTTGAGACAGCTTCATTTTAATCGCTTTTTAATTTTTTAGAGACTTTATTCATTATTATAGCTATGGCACCATCACCTGTAACATTAGTTGCTGTTCCAAAACTATCCTGAGCAAAATGTAAAGCTATCATTAAGGCTTGTTGTCCTGAACCAAATCCTAGCATTGTCTCCAAAAGTCCTAAAGCTGCCATTACTCCTCCACCTGGTATTCCAGGAGCTGCAACCATAGTCACTCCTAACATGAGAATAAAGGGAATCATTGTAGCTATAGAAGGATCATTACCATTCATAAGCATAACTCCCATAGATGCAAGAACTAATGTTATTGTATCTCCTGCTAAATGAATAGTAGCTCCCAATGGTATGACAAAATCCACTACATCTTCATCAACCTCATTTTTACGAGTACTTTCTATTGTAACCGGTATTGTTGCTGCTGAAGATTGAGTTCCTAATGCTGTAAAATAAGCTGGCAACATATTTCTTATACTCTTAATAGGATTTTTCCCAGTATATAAAAAAGCAATAATATACTGTACAACTATGTATCCCAATTGAAGAATAATAATTATTATAAATACGGATGAAAAAGTTTTTATAGTATTAAAAATTTCTCCTGTCGTTGTAATCTTAGCAAATATTCCAGCAATATGAACTGGTATAAAAGGAATTAAGATGTAACTTATTACTTTTTGAATTATTAATTGAAAATCCTTTAATACTCCAAATAATCTTTCTTCCTTTATATTTGCCATTCCAAGCCCTAAAACAAATGCTGTAACTAAAGCTGTCATAACAGCCATCATAGGATCTATAGTTATCTCAAAATATGGTGTTACATCTATACCACTACTTTCTCCTAATTCAGCTGCTTTAATAATATTAGGTAATATTGCTCTTCCTATTAATAATGCAATTACTCCTGCTATAACAGAAGACAAATAAGCAAATAATGCTGTTATTCCTAATAATTTTCCTGCTCCCCTACCCAATTCAGCAATACCTGGTGCCACAAAAACAATTATCACTAAAGGAATAATAAAATTTAAAAAATTACTAAAAATACCACTAAAAGTACTCATCAACCTTACAACTACATAAAATTCTATTCCTTTAGATATAAGTCCAATTACAATACCCAAAATAATACCAATTATTAACTTAGGTAATAGACCTATTTTTCTTTTCATTTTCCACTCCTCCTTTTATGTTTCTTTTTCTTTAAAAAATTATTACTTTTATTTTATTTTATTTTAATTAATATTACAAGAAAAAAACACTATAATCTTATGTTTAAAACTATAGTATTAATTTTATCTAAATAATATTATTTATACTTATTTAATTAAGAAAGGAAGAAATTTTATAAAATTTCTTCCTTTCTTAATAACAAATATATTAAATATTATTATTATCATAATTTCTTTCATAATCTATGTTTTTTACATTAAATATTCTAAGAGAATCTTTAACTTTTTCTTCTAAAGCTAACTTCCCATATTTATCTACTTCTTTTTTATCCTTTGGTCCATGAGTTAAAGAAGATGCTCCACCTATACATCCCCCCTTACATGCCATACCTTCTATAAAAGTAGCCTTTAATTTATTAAATTTAGCTAATTTTAAAGCTTTATCACATTCATCAAGTCCATCGCAACTTATAGGCTCAAATTTAACATTAACATTTTCCTCTTCTATAATATGTTTAATCGATTCTGATAAACCTCCAGTTCTAGCAAATATTCTTCCAAAGAAAGATGCATTGTTTAATAATCCATCTTCACATTCTTCCAACTTAATGCCTGCTGCATCAAGCATAGCCGCTAATTCTTCAAAAGTTATAACATAATTAGTACTATCCTTGATATCATCACATTGTATTTCCATTTTCTTTGCAGTACATGGTCCTATAAATACTATCTTAGATTTATCATCCATTTCCTTTATCAGTCTAGATATTGCTATCATTGGAGATATTGTAGTTGATATATTATCTACTAATTCTGGATAATTTTTTTGTATATAAGAAACAAAAGCTGGACAACAGGAACTAGTAATAAATTTCTTATCTGATATTGTTTCTATATATTCTTTAGTTTCATGAAGACTTACCATATCAGCTCCCAATGCCACTTCTACCACATCATGAAACCCTAACTTCTTTATTCCTGCAATAACCTGTTCAATTTTAGCATAAGTAAATTGACTTGCTATAGCAGGAGCAATTACAGCATATACATTAACATTATCATTACTTTTTGATTTCTTTAATAATTCTAATGTATCAACAATATATGATTTATCCATAATAGCTCCAAAAGGACATTGATACACACAGGCACCACATTGTATACACTTTTCATCATCAATAACTGCCTTTTTATTCTCATCAATATATAAGGCATCAGCCTTGCAAGCTTTTCTACAAGGTCTCATAACATCAGAAATAGCATTATAAGGGCAAACCTCTTTACATTTTCCACACTCAATACATTTATTCTGATTAATATAAGCTCTATGATTTATAAAAGTAATAGCATCTACAGGACATACTTCAGTACATCTATGGGCAAGACATCCTCTACAAGCTTCAGTAACAACAAATCTATCTATTGGACATTCATCACATGCTTCATCCAATACTTGAATAATATTATTGTTTTTTTGACTTTCTCCCGTAGCTAATTTTACTCTCTCAACTGTAATTGCCCTCTCCTTATGTATACAACATCTTGTTCTTGGATCAGGACCTGGATCTATAATCTCAGGAATATTATCCTTTTTTTCTTCAAGCTTTCCTTCCATAACAAGCTTAGAAACTTCCCTTAAAACTTCATACTTAATTTCTTGGACTTGATTTTCAAATCTTCGCATCCTCTGTCCTCCTCTAATTATATATAATTAATATTAATTTTCTTTCCTAAATGTTTCATAAGCGCTACTAATTCATCTACAACTTTTAATTTTATACTTAAATCGATAGGTAAATCAGGATTCTGATGAGCTGGATTAATAGCTTTCCCAACCCAAATATTAAGGTGAGTACAATTATTAATTAAATTATTCACTAGCATAGAAGCTCCATCTCTATTATTAAAAAATTCCCTTTGAATTATATTCGTATTTGGATCTATGAAATCTTTTATTTTTTCTACAGTCCTACTTAAAGTCAACACTCCTTCGGTAGCTAAATCAATACCCTTTATTGTTGCAGTAGGGGGAATATCCTCTACCATGGAATCAATATTTACCTCTAAATCTACGTTTAATTCCCTAGCCACAATTTTTGCAGCTGTACCACCACATACAATCTTTTTTCCTTCAGATTTCATTATATTTTTTACAACTTCACTATCTTTACTATCATCCTTAGGTGGTCCAGTAAATAAATTTATGATTTCAGGTCTTCTTACTTTAATTGCTACAACCGTCGTATCATCACCAGGTTTATCTAAATAGAGATTATTACATACTCCAACTAATTCTTTAGATATGTTCTTAGCACTTTTTTTTCTTTGAGAATTAGTTTCTAAATATTCAGCGACATTATCCCATTGCCATCCTAAATTTAAAATACCTCCTACTCCAGCATGAATAACTCCATCACTTACAATAGTTAATAAATCTTCTTCACATAATTTAAATTTACTTTCCTTTATCACTTTATTCTCAATATTAATTTCAATTTTATCTATATTATACTGTTTTCCATCTTTAATTAAGAAATAAGGAGGATTGTCGTATTCTGCTATATATACTTCTCCATCATTTTTAATTTTTATAATAGTAAATGTAGAATAAGCTAATTTTCTTATATTGCAAACTGGCAAAGTATTACTAATTGTCTTAACTGTTTCATCAATTGTTGCTCCTTCTCTAAGCATTGTTGCAGCAATTTTAGTAGTTAATGTAGCTAAAATATTTGCCTTTACTCCACTGCCTAATCCATCTGATAAAACTATTATTACACTATCTTCGTTCTTAATAATTTCTACATTATCACCACATAATTCTTCTCCATTTTTATTCAAATGATCATAAGCTACATCAATAAAATAATTCATCAAAAATCACCCATTTCTCCACTTGAAATATTCTTTAATTTTGTAAGAATAATTTTTGTTTCTGCTGTAGTTTCTCCTAACAAACTAGCGATTTCTTGTGCAACTCTCATTTGATTTTCTATGACACTTTGAGCAGCATCTATTGTTTGTTCCTTTACTCTATTTAATTCCTTCTTATTTGATTCTTCTATAGTTGTATCTACCATAATTGATAAAATTACATTTTGATCTTTTAAATACAAAATATTTTGGATAAGTACTATATTATACTCTTCATAATAAACCTTTTTATTAAGAATATTTTCCTTATTTTCTTTTACTTCATAAAAAATATCCTCATTTAATATAATAGAAATGGGCTTATCTTTTATATACTCTGAGCTAATATTAAAAAACTTTTCAGATGTAGGATTAAATTCTTTTACATTAAGATTTTCATCCATAACAATGATTCCATTAGGACTATTTTCAAATATAACATTTTTTAAGCTTTCAGCTTTACTCCTCATATATGGCAAACACATATCCATTTCAGCCATTCCTTTAATAATAGCTATTGCTTTATTTCTACAAGTATCATAACCGCATGCTCCACAATTCAATTCATCAGCTTTAGAATATTTCCCCATATCTCTTAATGTTTTATCAATTTCCTCCTGCATAATTTCATCATCTCTCAATGATTTATCAAAGAATTTTTTACTAAGATTTATATTTTCAGGAAGCTTAATATGTGATATATCTTCAATCTTTCTTCTTTGTTCAATATACTTTTTAACTCTAAACTTTCTCTTATAAAAATCAGTTTCATCTTTTGGCATGGCAGAACCACCAATACAACTTCCATTACATACATGTGCTTCTACGCATACATTATTTATAGATTTATTTTCTAACGATTTAAATAACTCGATACACTCATTAATACCATCTACAGAAATTAAAGTATATTTATCCTTCTTTTTTCCTTCTAATAAATTATTAATTACTCCACCTTTAATTGGATAGGCTAACCCATCCCCCATTGCAAAATTATCTAATTGAGAAGTATCTAAATTATTCAAGTCTATGTTTTCCTTATCAAACCATTCAGCAATTTCATCAAATGTCAAAACAGCATCTATCACACTATTATGTTGAAAATTTGACGCTTCAATTTTCTTAGCAGTACATGGCCCTATAAAAACTACAAATGAATCCATACCATAAACTCGTTTCAAAAGTTTTCCATGAGCTAACATAGGCGATACAATTGGTATCATATATTTAATTAAAGAAGGATAATACTTTTCAATTAAATAACATGCTGATGGACAGCTAGTTGTTATAATGTTTTCAGGACTTCTTTCATGAATATATTTTCTATATTGATCAGTTACAATCTCTGCTCCTAAAGCCGTTTCTTCTATAATATCAAAACCTAAATTCCTAAGGCCACTTATAATTTTAAGAGGATCATCTACTTCAAATGCACCACTAAACGTCGGTGCAATAGTAACTACTATTTTTTTATTTCTTTTTATTGCATCTTTAACTTCGTCTAATTCACTCTTAATACTCCTAGCCTCTTGAGGACAAACCTTCATGCATTGCCCACATCCAATACATCTTTCCTCTACAATTATTGCTTGTTCATTTTTAAATTGTATAGCTTTGACAGGACAATACCTTAAACATTTATAACAGTTTTTACAATTTGCCTCAGAGAAGTTGAGAAAATTCAAAGCTATAACCTCCCTGCTATATATTCATCAAAAAACTCATCTACTTTATTATCATCTACCGAAATAATAGGCCCATCATCAATTTTCACAGAAACTGCTTTTGTACATTCTCCAAGACAAAAAGCTGCTTTTACAACAACATCATCTATTAATCCTTTTTCTTCAATTACCTTTTGAAGTTGATTAACAACATTATATGCACCTTTTAAATGGCAAGCACTTCCTATACACACATTAATTATTTTCATGAAAATCGCTCCTCTTCATAAAATTTTTAATTACACCATATTCCTACTATATCTTAAGTATAAAATGTTGTTATTTTATTGTCAATCAAATTACTTCATATTAACTTCTTACACTTTATTAATATTTAAGCAAACCATTATATGCTTGAATTTTTCAACATTTTTTTATAATTTAAAACATTAAAATTTAATTTATAATTACAATATTTTAGTTAATTTATTAACATTTTTTTAATGAAATAAGGCTACATTTTCTTTCCAAAATTAAGAAAGAAAATGTAGCCTTTTTGAAATGATATATCTCTTATTACTGTTGTTGATTATATTGAGGTTCTTCTGATTTTACAAAATCAACTCTACTTTGAAGCATTTGTGACATATTCTCTGCATTAGTTGCTAATTGACTAAACATTTGCTTTGCTTCTTGATTATCAGTATCCATTGAAAAAGTCTTCATATCTGCTGCTAATCCTTTAGTACTTGCTAATGCCTGCTCCAATTTATTTATTATACTCATAAATATCAACTCCTTTAAATTTAAAATTGATTTTACGTTTATAGTATTACCTTTAATTCTTTTTTTATCTATATTAATATAATATTTTTATATTATTTTTGGTAATCTTATAATTTTTTATGATTAAAAAAATCATAATTTTTATTTATCTTGGATTTTAATTGGATTAAGACCTCTCAAATTTAAATCAGGTAGAGTATAGTCTCCACCTGATTCCTCGATGTTCATCTTTAGATGAACGAGTTCACTTAAGTATAAGAAAGTAACTTATCATAATTGAATAACTTTCCTGCTTACTTCCTCTGGTATAAATACCGTAGCTATCCAATTTAATGGAATTACACAGATTTTATTATTTGTTTTATTTATTACAACATTATCTTTAACGCCTAAAACTAATAGATCTTTAAATACAGTCTCTCTTCCATTAAGTAAAATATCAACTTTATTTCCCACTAATCTTTCAAATAATACTTTTAAATAGTTATCATCTTTTGATTCTTCTTGGTTTTCATTCATTAACATCCAGTTATATGGAATACATGGGTACATATTATACATTAATTTACCTCCTAGTACAATATATTTGTAACATAAAAGTTACATAGTATTACTTTCTATAAGTTAA
>NZ_WSFU01000064.1 GCF_016820635.1 Anaeromonas gelatinilytica
AACAATGCTGTAAATGTTCCTGCTATAGTTGCAAATATTAATTTTATTGATACATTACTCATTTTTTATCTTCCTCCTTATTTTTGTATTAAAAAAGAAACCCCAAAGAGATCCCTTAACTAAATTTTTTGTATTGATGTTTTATTTCCAATATCCTATAGCAAAGAAGTTAAACTTTCTGGTAGTGTTCGAGGTTACAGGACTGTCTCTAAACCAAATTTCCCATCCATCACTAGATAAACCTAATCCTGAAAAATGATTATTTAGTATATCACTAACAATAGTCCAACCATCTCCACTAGATGGAGAACTTATTCCATGCCCTCCACCTAGCACTTGCGTAAAATTTGCAGGATACGGGAATCTTTGATTATCCGTTGTGTTAAAAGATACAATTTGAGTAGCAAAACATATTTGTACACCGTTAGCATATCTTATATAACTGCCATTTGTATTGCTTCCTTTTTCTATTTCATTTGTTGCGAGGAAACTTGCATAATCTGCCAAATGTGTCTTAAAATTCTCTATAATAGCATTATGATCATACGCTGTAAAAAACCTTGCTACCTCTGTCCCAGCTTGCCATGCTCGCGAAGTACCTTCTATGCCTCTTACAACTTCCTGCAGTACGCCATTGGACTTTACGCCGTATTTTATAGTCTCCAAATTTTCTCCAAACCCTATAGTGCAAATGTTCGGAGCGTCTGGTAGAGCTCTATCGTCGCCTATAGATATAGTTGTCTGTGCAGCAGAAATATCCGAGGCCAAATATGTAATCGGACTGCCAGCTATACCTCTATAAAGGTCTGCCATCTTAATCACCACTTCCTAACAATCGTTCTAATACTCTTATTTCTTCAACGATTTTATTCCACTCACTTCCAGTTACAAATGATTCTTGAGGTATCTGCTTCTTTAATTCTTCCTCTTCTTTTTTCATGTTTCTTCTGATCTCATCATTAGATAGAACTTTTAATTCATATTCCTTAGTCGTTCTATCATATTCGGTTTGCATCTCTAATTCTCTTCGTCTTGCATCGTCTAACATTTCTTGTAAAGTCATTTCTTCTTACCCCCTTAAATATCCTTCAATTGATATATTTAACTGCATGGCCCCCATATAGCGGGCATTTGTGACATTCACAGCGTCGGTTGTCTCTACTGCAAATATGTGCTGTTGTCCCGGTGTGATGTGATTTGTCACGTCTCCAATCTTATTTACAATTTTATCCCCGGAAGGTGTCCAACTTACCTCCCATACGTCATCGGTTATATCTTGATAGCTGGCTGATCGCATTGTAACGCCATAATTACTAGCTGCCGGAAAGTCTAGGTATCCATCAGACGGGTCACTTGATTTGTACAATCTTAGGTTTCGAGCGTGATAAAACCCATCCGGGAAAGTCTCCCCCGTACGCCATGCGGGCATGCTAAAGCAGTTCAATGTTGCTTTAGTAATATTAAGCTTTTCGGGAACACTAAATATGAGCAATGCCGACCTTTTATCTATCAACCCACCCATAGACACTACACCGACAAACTGCCAGCCATTTAACTCACCTGAAGACGTATAAGTAAACATGATTTTAAGCCCGTCAGATGTAATTATAGCCGTGTTATTGCTATCGCGGATAATTATTGCACCATTGTCTATAGCAAGTCCATTTTCATCTACGGTCACGCCTATGGTCTTTACTTTACCTACACCATCTGTTTTATTAATTTCCGCTACTATATTATCTGCGTTGACTTCAAATCTTCCGCTATCGTCATTTTTACGTACAAGCAAAGATATGCTATATTCTAATTGCTTAAATTCACTTGATATCCTATTTACTTGCTCTTCCAGTTCTTCAGGTGTTAATGTCCATCTACTAGCTACATTTCCACCTTGTACTTGTAGATTTCTGTAATATATCGTGTTGATGTTTGTTTGCAGCTGCTCGATTAGTTTCGTACCTATATACTTGTCCCTAGTTCTTTTTCTGCTGTAAGGATTTCGGACTATTATATTTCTTGTATTATTCTCCGTAAACTCTTTTGTAACGTGTATCCTTGTCCATCTGTTTGCCTTTGCTTCGTGCTCCTCTCCATCAATGATTACAACCCTATCAACTTCTACAAGGACATCCAATGATATTGTTGCTTCTCCTAGTTCTTCAAGAGGTTCAGCAAACTGACTGTTGGGAAAACTGGCTGATAAATCTATGTTCGTGTCACTAGTTACTTTGTAATAGGGATAATAACTATTTCTAAATAGTTGCACAGTTCCGGTTCCAACATTTAAATCAAAAGGAATATTTGTCTGAGATTGATACAGCCTGTTAGCAGCATCCGAAACCAAGTTTTCTACTCTTTCGATAACTTGTCTGATTTCACCATCAATTACTTTTATCTGCGTCTTGACATTATTCATGTCGATTGTAAGACTGCCCTTACCTGTCGAGTTTTTTTCTACATTAGACTTAGCAGGCGCCTTATAGTCTTCTCTAAGTCCACCGGTATACTTTAATTTTCTATCTAAGACATAAGTATCATACCCATCTATAGTAATTTTATCGCCTAAATCAAGACTAAAATCGCCCTGCCACTCAAAGTCACATGATGAGTAACTTACATTTTTTAAAACATTAAAAACAGGACCTATTACATTGTTCGGATCTTGTACAAACATGTTATCTACTATGGTATAGATGTTTTCACCTTCGCCTTGCTCTGCTGTTTCTTCTCCAACCTTTACGATTACTCGGTCTATTTTGCCTACGCTAACCTTATCTTTTTTTAACTCTATATAATGATCCTTTGTAATCTCTCTAATAACTGTATTGCCAAGTATGATTATTTCTAATTCACCAGCACGGTTTATCTTTGCATATCCGCCCGCCAGTTCAGCTACTTGGGCGAATATATGCCTACATGTTATATTCTCGAATACAGGTTCATTGGAGACTACATAATTAGCGTTAGTAAAGTTAGTTGTAGCCAGTGTTATTCCAGACTGCTCACATGCACTTTGTAATATTTCATTTATTGTAGTAGGAAACATTAGATTGTTTTCAAAGTCCTTTTCTGCCTTATACATCCTGTCTACACAATCTAGAGTTATTTTGTTATTCTTCTTTACTGCTTTTTCAACTGTGTATTTGCCTATGCTTGCATATTCTATTGATTCATTTTCAAGTGCTACACCTAATTCAATATTGCATTCTTTATCTTCAAAATTGTATTCCAAGATGTCTTCCGATATAGGTTCCCAATCATCAACTATCAACTCAATCTTAGACGTGTCCATAGGAGCTGTTCCTATTTCAAAATCTTCGCTAAAAACAAGGCTTGAATCTAAATCTATCTTCGATATGTTTTTATCTGTTATTGTCAGTCCTGGAAGTTCTATCTTACTTTTTAACTCTCTAGCAGGTTCTTTTATAGCTTGTTTAAACTCTTCTGATACGTTTTGCAATTTATCACCTACATTTCAATAATATTAAAAGCTAAACCCTTATAAAATATCCCTGAACTAGTCTCAATCAACACAGGTACATCCCTATCTCCAACGTAAAATGTTTTAGTTGTTCTTCCCAGTTGTGGGTCCTCATATTCTACAGGAAAGAAAATTCTACTCACTGCATTTAAAATCGTTTTAGCTTCCTGGTTAGTGAGTACTCCCCATTCAAGATTGATACTTCTTTTTATTGCTATTCTATCCCTAATTAAATCCCCTCTAGCATTTCTACCTGATTCCCCATCTAAATCATTAATAATAACTTTATAAGGCAAAGGAGCGGCAACAGCCACTCCATTCAATTTGAGCATGTAACCACTCCTTTATATGTTAATCATTTTCTGCCCGGATTGTCTTTGTAACTTTTCTATACTGTCAATAATTATCCTCCCTAGCTTCGTTTCGTTTAACTGTAATATGATTTCTATCGGTTTGTCACTGTTATTTACACCTAACAGATTTATAATCATGTCCAACCTCCTGATAATTTCCTCTAGTAGCCTTGTGTCTGTATTTTCATTTGCCCTACTTCTGAGTATATCCGCTATGTACTCCGCCATAGGGTGCATATGTCTGCCCTCAAGAGGAACAAAGGCTTCATTTCCTGCCTCCCCTGCGCCTATGCCTCCAAAAGTAGTAGGTTCTTCTAAGACCCCACCTTTAGCAAACCATTTAATGCTAAATTTCGGTACTTTTGGAGGTAGCAAACTAAATGACCCACTTACACTTAATCGGGGCAGCTTTAATTTAGGCAGTTTCCATTTAAAATTAAAAAATCCTTTGATTTTATCAATAGCAGCCCTCACTTTTTCCTTTGCAGAGCCCATTTTACTCTTAAATAGATTTACTATGTTACCTAATCTACCGCCTGTTATTTTGTTCATAAAATTAAATCCAGCAGACCATTGTCTTTTCACATCTCCCATTATAGCCGCAGCGGCACCTTTAAGTCCTCCGCCATTTCGGTCGAAATCCTTTTTCATATTACTAAGTCTATTTTTAGAATTTTTTACCGCATCACCCATAGAAGATGATATTTTATTTTTAACGTTATTCCAAGTCTCTGATGTTTTCTTTTTAATTGAATTCCATCTGTCCTTTATTTTATCCCTTAGTTCTGCTGCTTTAGCTTTAATTTTATCCCAATTTTTATACAGGAGCACGCCGATTGCGATTATTGCACCAATAGCAAGAATGGCAACCCCTGCAGGTGTTTTTAAAAATGCTATTGCGGCACCTAACCCGCCACCAATTGACGTAGCTAATCCTCCAGTAGACACGAATGAAACCAATGCACCTATTATACCGCCGATAATTGAAACTAGATCTACAACCTTCCAAGCTAACATAAAGCTCCCTACTACAATAGCCATGGTCTCTACTAACTTTTGATTTTCTGATATCCAGTCGGAAATGCCTTTCAAGGCGTCTCTTATACCTTCGAGTACGCTAACAATTACTCCGCCAGTCCACTCAGCCAAAGGTTTTAAGAATGTATCCCATAGCCAACTGGCTAAGGGTTTAAGTGCTTCTATAACTTCATTTACTACTCTTAATGCTTCAGATAACATATCTAAAAACATAGGGACTGCCGTTTGAATAGTCCACCCTGCAATCGGAAGCAGTACGTTATTCCAGAACCATTCTAAGCCGGAACCGATGTTCTTTGTCAAAGGGGCTAAAGCCTGCAAAAGTCCATCTATGGAGTTCAGCAACGGGGTAAAGTCGAGTTTTTTCGCCCATTCTGCGGTAGCTCTCGTAATTCTTTCAATCGTAGCTAAGATAATATTTAGCAAATCAAAGATATGCTGAATGATCTTTGTGCCGATGTTATTTGTATTCCAAGCTTCCGTAAAGGCGGTTGCCAAGTTCCCTACCAGATTAAATATATTCTGTACAATCTTCAAAATATTAATTAAGAAGATCGTCCCTGTTCCATTCGTCCACACTTCTAAGAAACTGTTACCGATAGCTTTTACCAACTCCCATATACTACTAAGAGCATATTTAATAGCATTAATTGTATTAACACCCTCTGCCGCCCAAGCTTCTTTGAAAGGCTGAAACACTTTTGACATGATTTCTTTAAACTTGTCAGCTAACCCTTTCATATCTGCATCTACAGAGGACATATCCATAGACGGAGTCGCTAAGCCACCACCGCCGCCGGCACCACCGGAATTTTTCCCGGAATCAGCGTCTTTAGGAAATTGTAGTATATTTAATTCATCAAAAGGGGCTAGAGCTTTCTTCGCTTCTTTTCCCGCTTTCTTGATAGCTTTACCTGCTCTCCCACTCGCTTTTCCCATATCCTTCATGGCGGCGATACTGGACTGTAGGTTTTTAGCCGCTCCAAATCCTCCTTTATAAGTACTACCGAAGAGTGCATTAACAAAACTAGCTATATAAGCCGTAACAGTTGCCAGGGCGCTCATAAGTGCATTTAATGCGGGAAGTACCGCATTGTAGATTGGCATAAATGCAACTAACAAGTTAGTTTTGATTTGCGCTAATGAATTGGCAAACTGAGCGTTTGTCATAAGCGCACTACCAAGAGCAGAGCCCAATGCCATTATTGATCGCTGTAGCAACATAAATAACAATCCATATTTTACAAAAGAGGCAAAGAAAATTCTCGCTCCGCTGTGTGCGCTTCTAAAGCTGTTACCAGTATCTTTGACAGACCGATTAAACAAAGAAAATCTTTTAATAACTCCGCCTACCCCAGATGCCTTTTTTACAATGTTACTTAATCGACTGCTTACCGAACCTACACCGGAAGCTGCCCTTTTAGTAGAACTACTCAATTCCTCAAATTTGGCATCTAAATCCGCCAATTTAAAACCAGCTTTATCCGATACGCCAGTGAGCTTAATTATATTAGCCTCGGTCTTTAATATCTGTTCGTGGAGTTTATTTTTTACGCTTGGATTAAAAGTGTATTCATAGGATCTTTTAAGTTCCGCTAGCTTGGATTTTTGTTGCCCTATCTTTGCATTTACATTATCTAAGCTAGCAGTAAGATTATCTATTTGTGACTTCAATTGTTCCATGCCCATATTTGATACTGGCGGTCCCCTTGGTTGAGCAATTGACGGTTTTACTTGCGCTGTGGTTTCGTCATTTGTTGACTTTGGAAAACGGATTTGTGACATTTTAGCATTTTTAAAAGCTGCATATGCAGAGTCTACACCTTTTTTCATGTTTTCTTTCATACGCTTAAATGCCGATTCAATCGATTTGTTAACTCTATTAGTACTATCGGATACATTTTTATTCATTCCGGAAAAAGCTTTTTTCGTAGAGTTTTCCAGAGTGGCTTTTAATTTGTTTCCGATTGCGCTGGATACATTGGATACTTGCTTCTGTATGTCTGATTGTACTTCGAGGTCAAGGGTTATTTTACCTACACTTTCGTCTGCCATCATCTCACTCCCTTTTTTAAACATAAAAAATACCTCCAAGTAGATAATGTAATTTTTATTAATTACACTGTCTACTTTGGAAGTATCGTATCAGTTAAAGCTCTTAGATTATTGTATTATTAATAACATTTGCTTGTAAGTTCACCAATTAAGTTTTTAGCAAAATTATTTGCTTCATCTTCTAAAGATTTTTTATAGTTATTATTTGAATTGTTTTTCCAGTACATAACATTGCTTACTTTATCTTTATGAAGTGTTGAATGCCCTAATTCATGTGCAAATACAAAATTTCTTTTCTCTAAGTCAGTTAATTTATCTAAATCCAACATGATAAATTCAAGTTCTTTGCGTTTTAGCCATAATCCATCAACACAATCTGGTAAATTAATATATTTAACTATTATATCTCTTTTTCTAGCAATTTTTAATAATATTCGAAAGATTGATTTCTGTTTAATCATCATGATATAACACCTGTCTTAGTAGTAACTTGCTTCTCTTTGAACTTATTTATAAAATATACCTGTCCTTTGCCTGTAACCTTAGATGTCTTGGATACGCTAATATGACCGTCACTATGAGTTATTGAAGTTTTTTTTACTTCAAATAATCCTAAATCCATAGCTTTTTGAGTTGGCATATTATAATCTGTTCCTTTTCTTTTTATTAAATAGCCATTATTTCTAAGCCATTCAAATAATCTATTTTGACCCGTATTTATTCCATTCTGCTTTAATATCTTAGCTAACTCTCCCACTAAAATACTTGTCTTAGATGTAGTAACGGCATCTGCAAATAGTATTTTTGGTTTATTAAGTTTATTTTGCTTTTCAGCTTCTATTCTTGCTTGTTGCTCTTTCTTCAAGTTAGTAGCCAATTGAATAATAAAGTCTGGATTTGTTAAAGTTTCTTCTATTACCTCTAGTGTCATATATGCCCCGTGCTTTCTGATAGATGGCAAAACTTCTTTAGTAACCCAACGCTTGAATTTTTTAGCAGTTGGTAGCTTTGAACTAAGGACTAGGGAATATAATCCACTTTCATTAATTACAGCTGTTTTCTGCATCCTGCCAATGGAGTCCTGAATTGGGACTTCATCTCTATCATCTTCATCTACATGATCTGAAATAGCTTTTGTTGGTCTTTCATATCCTAATATTTTTGCTACATCTTTACCTACTAGCCAACCTTCCCCATTTACTTCAACAATTCTTATACTTCCAAAATCATTATTACTAAATATTTTAATATCATTCATTTGATTATTCATAGTCAATATTCTCCTTTCAATTTTTAATTCATTGAACGAAATTACCAACTATGATATAATATTTCATAGAGGATAACCTCGCTTTAAGACACTCGTAATGTTCTTTGGTCGGAGCAACGAGTGTCTTTTCTATTTTTTGTCGACTTGATTTTCTTCAAGCAATTTTTTTATATATTCAATTAATATCCCTTGCATATCTTTTCCTTTGTTGATTGAATATATCTTAAATCGTCTATGAAGTTCATCATCAAGTCTCACTGTTAATGTCTTGATTTAAAACACCTCCTAAACTTATAATGAGTCTATCATTCTGGAATGATATTGTCAAGAGGTTTTTAAAAATATTTTCCAATAAAAAAATCAGCTCCGACCAAAGCTGATTTTGAACATAAAAAAAGCACCTACATTTGTAAGTGCTTTGATTTATATTTTCCATGTTTTCCCGCAATTCAGACATTTAACCTTGCCTTTTTTACTTGTAAATCCTCCAAGCTTAGCCCCCGCTTCTCCCGCAAGAATCCCGCCTGTAATCGCTCTTCCTATGCTCAGTTTTTTATTCACATACGTAATAGATGTACTCTTACATTTAGGACAGTATGGAACTTTATCTCTTTTTAATTGTTTTAACCTATCTTTTTGATATTGCTTTTTTTCTTGTCTCTTACTAATTTTATTTTTGTTTAGGTTTTGAGATTCTTCTGCTTGTATCATCTCTATATCTAGTTCGGTGATCAACTCATCTACTTGAGATTTTTGACCTGTAGCATACATAAATGCCTGTTTATTCAAAACAGCATTATCAATATTTTTGCCATTTGTACTAAAATATACTGTTCCATTTTTGTATAGAGATGCAGGAGATATATATGCGCATTTAATATCTTCTATTTTTAACGCCCTACCATTAATACTTAAATTTCCCCCATCAATAATGACAGTTTTCTTGCCGATTGTACCAAATTTATATTCTTTCATTTGACAACACCCCCATATAATTAACCCCATTATACACCTTGTGTGTAAATCTTTCAACCAACACTATAAGATAGAATGATGTTGAAAATGGGCTAAATTAAACAAAAGCTTATAAATTAAATATTTTTCTCACCGAAAGCCTTAGCCATCATCTCTTGAAACTCTCTAATGGCCGCTTCTGCATCTTTTTCTGATACCTTTTCTGTAAATCTACTTCTCCATTCACTTCTGATTCTCTTCTGCTCTGCAGTAAAAGTTTTTAAGATGTCCTTATCTTCTTCGCTTCGAACCTGAATGATCTGTCCCAATGGTGTCTCCGGCATAATGCCGGATAGCAGAGCGGAGAACTCTCTCCACTCCATATCCGGTTCATTTAACAGTCTAATACCGTATTGCTGTGCAAAAGTGGCTTCTATAAGCTCCCAATCGTCATATATGTCATACCACTTGTTTATTACTTTTTTCCTGTCTTTGCTACTTCTTTTGCTGTCTTTTCTACCTCTTCCAGTTCTTCGTCAGAAATGGCAGCCATAATTACATTCACGATTAAAACATAATTAGCAAAAGGCATATCGAGACTATCAATATACTTTGCCGCTTTGTTACCTAGTCCAATGGATATTATTTTATCCATTCTTTTCATATCATCAAGAGACTCATCCTCGGAAATTGCTTTAATATGTAGCACAGCCGATTTGGTCGTGTTGATGGTGTATTCGTGTTCTTCGTCAATTTTTACCTTAGATTTCTCATTTCCTGTTTTTATTCTATTTACGATGTCGTAAGCTCTTGCCATGTTATATCATCCTTTCTGTTTTATTCACCTGTTCCGCTTGTTGCAGGTACATATGATGGTTTACCATCGGATTGTAATTCGAACTCAAGTCCAGATACATTGGTAGAGTCTCCACCGAAAGGCGTAGTTACATTTACTATGCAATCAAACTCTAACTTATCTCCATCTGGAAATACTATTTCTGCCTTAGATGAACATTCAAGTCCACTTTTCCATGCCATTCCTGCTACATAATCATTACCAAGATCCCCTACATGTCTTTTACCATTAAGTGTAATGGTAAATCCCTTTCCTGTCATTAAACGTCGAATCCAGCCTTCCGTGTCCATTGGAGTCCACTCTTCCACATTACCATCAATTGATGGCGAGAAGCTCTCCATATCCTTTATGATAACCATATCGGTTTCGCTACCACTTCTACCTCCAGTGTTAATCTTAAAGACTAAATCAAATACTGGATATACTCCTAAGTTTGCCATTATTTCACTACCTTTCATGTATTATTTCTAAATCAATTACATACTCATAGATTCCTGAATCATCTATCCCTAAATAAATAGGGTTAGGGTCTCTTATATTGAATTGGATAACTCTTTGGCCTGCTATCTCTACATTAGTTAATCCATGTAGAGCATTATATACTTCTTGTGCCTTTAATTCACTGTCTTTAACATTCTTATTCCAATGTACTAGTATTCTTATGCCCTTACCTTTGTATGAGCTATTCTGAACTCCACCTATAGCCATAGGATTGATAAAAGAATTACCATTATAGATTACTATAGACTTCTCTTTATCATCTCTTAAACCCCCAGCTGACCAGTTAGGGCAATCAATTATTCCTTTTAACCAATCCTTAAAATCCGTTATAGTCATTTAATCACCCCACCGGCATTATCTTTGAGAAATTTACCATAGGTTTCTTCAAGCCATTTCTTTTTATCTCCATGAATAAAGCTATCCATCCATCGGCCTTGAGCATTAGGGTTCTTATCCTGTCTAAAGTTATACTCAGGATGATAGTAAAGTCTCCTGGCATATGGGGTGTTGTAACTCATAAAACCAACGCCATTCTCTCCACCAGTAACAACAGATTCTTCAAGAGTACCAATATCCTTTGGAACTACTTGCATATTATTAACTTCTGTTTTCATTGCTTCAAGGGTTAAGGGTAAAGCTTTAACCATAGCCTCTTCCAGTTTCTTTACAGCTTGTGGATTAAGTTTTACATCAACTTTTATTTTCATTTACATCAAATCCAATTCTGTAGAATATATTGAGCCATCAGGGTTTCTAGGTTTTCTACTTCTGTTAATGGTTCTCTTAGTTCCATCAACTTCAACATATCCTCTGATTAATTTGCCTGGATAAATATCACCTTTGAACACTGCTTTACCTGTTAGCTCTACAACCTGCTTTCGCTCGTTTAGTATAGTCCTAGATTTTTCGCTAAAGTTACACTTGCCATCAAAAATTAATTCTTCTGTTACCCCATCTTCACCAGGTATCTCAACGTAGACCTTAATAGGTGTGACTAATATCCAGTCTGGAAAAGGAAGTCTCATAGTTATAACCTCCTTGATGTAAGACCTGTTTGACTAAGACAATTTAGTGTTTTTTTATCAGCTACTATGCCACCAGGACCTTTATTTTCTTTATTAAAAGATAAGCTAATATCGCCAGCACTATAGCCAGTTATGGGCATATTTAAATATTGACCATATTGGCTAATAAAATCAGCCTGGTAACATACTGCTCTCTTAATTAATTCTTGTTGATATTCAGTAAGATTATTGAATCCTTTCTTTCTAATTCTGCCATAGGTTAGTTTATCAACTTCATCTGATGCTTCTTCAAGTAGTTTAGTAGCCTCATCTTCATCTAAGGTACCTTTATAGGTATCTTTATAATACTCGTAATCTACATAAGCCAAATAACTCACCTTCTAACTTAAAAGAGAGAGCTATTTGCCCTCTCCCTTAGCTTTTTCTAACTTCTTAACTTCTGCCTTTAATTTCTTGTTTTCATCTACCAATTTGGCAATCTCTTTTGTTTCTTCTGTCTCAACTTCTTCAAAATCTAGTTTACCATCTTTTAACTCTGCTATCTTATAGCCTCTATCAATAAACTTTTGTTTTTCAGCTGCTTCTATTTCATAAATTTTATTAGCTTTAACTGCATACATGAATTATCCCTCCGTTCCGCTTGCTTCTACATTTATTGCTATAGCATCCTTCTTAGCTTTAATTACAAACAAATCGGTATACATTCTGTTTTGGTACAAGTACCCGAAAGCACTGTCAGGAGTTTCTCCCTTACTCCAAAGATAAACATCCGCTACCTTTACAGGTGCCAGTATTGCTGTCGGATGGTATAACATCATATTGATTTGTTTAGCTCCAGTACCAGGCTTAAATCCATCTGCAAAATCATATAGAGTTTTCATCCTATCACTTGGTACTGTCACTATAGTCACTTCATCCAAGGACCTGACATTTCTATTAATTGCGTTCGCGCCCTTAGATATGTCCATTACTCTTTGAATCTTTTCTGCATTCTTAAGCGTAGTATAAACTTTTGGAGTAACCTTTAACATTCTTCCGGATTGGGGTACTGCTGCTTCGTCCATGTCTTCCATCATCTTATCAAATACAGATAAAATATTGGCTTCTGTTAGAACTTCTGTATTAACTGTACCACCATTAGTTATGAACTCAGCATAAAGTTTAGAATATCTAAAGACATCTAACTCCGGTATTGCCTGCTCCTGGTTGAAGGTTGCTGTAATATTGGCCGCTGATAACACCTGATTAGTCTCATCTACATCCATATCATCAACAAAGAATTCAATGTCTCTATCATGGGTAAGTGTAAATGCTTGGAATGTATTGCCTACAGTTCCTCTGTTTTTGCTTCCATCTCTTGCATGATCCTTATACCCACTTAATGTTACAGTAGGTACTTTTATAGTCTGTGCATCTATAAAGTTGTATCTCCTGTTGGCTGCTAAATCCACTGATGTCAATTCTCTTTGAAATTGCTGTTCAATCTGTCTTTCAAATCGTTCTGCATAATTAATTGCCATTTATATCCCTCTTTTCAAAATTATTTTGTTTCAGTGTTACCAAAAGCTGCAGCAATAGCATCATCCATTGAACTTTGATTGTTGCCATTACCATCATTGCCTACTTTTTGGAATCCTGGTTGTTTTTTCTGTTGCTGATTGTTAGTGTCATCTTCCTTGAATAGAAAAGCCTTACTTTCTTTTAAAGAATTAACTTGATCTTCTAATCCTACAACCTTACCTTCTTCACTTAAGATTAATTCATCCTTTTTGATTAGCTGTGATGCTATGTCTTCATCATGAACCTTACCATTTAAAGCTAATTTAATAGCATTAGTAAGTGTAATGTCCTTTAAGTCAGCCTCATACTTTTCCTTAGCTGTCTTATTTTCACCTTGAAGTCTTTCTATTTCGGTTTGTAGACCTGCAGCATCTACTTTTTTTAAATTTTCAAGTTGCTTATCCCTATCTTTGATATCACCTTCCAATTTTGTCTTAGCCTCAGCTACTGAATTGTATTGCTCCTTAGGCACTGCATGATTAGGAAATTCTTTATTAACTTCCTTAATCAATTCTTCTTGGTCCAATACTCCATCTTTTGTATGTTTCTTTATTAATTCTGTTAACCAATCCATCTTTTATTCCTCCAATAGTTTTTTATACAGGTTACTCCCTGTTAGGAGATACGTTCAGTTATACCCAGAACTTTTAAAGTGGGTAGTAAATAGTTTATTGTCTTATTCAGGACAATATAAAAAAGCCCTATATCTTGGCTTTAAATGATAATTTCTTTAAGTTTTTAGGATTCTTGATTTCCACCGGATCATATATCTCAAGTAGCTTATTAAGTATCTTTTCTTTACATAATTCTATGCCCTTGCCTATGTCAAATTCCTGAGGATCCATACATATGCAATGTTCAACTACTATATAACCATTGCTGAGCTTTACAGTCATAACAATAAGATTTCCATGATCTACATATATTGTCTTTTCTGCTTGATTGTATTCATTTAATACAAAGGCTTGCATATCCATTTAATCTATGACCTCTAAGATAAGTGCAGATCCTATTTCTTCTTTAATAATAGTAGTACTTGTATCCTCTGCAAGCCCTGGAGTTTTAACAGTTATATTATACTTCGAATCAAATTCAGCTTTATAGCTATTTATTCCTTCCTTTTTTTGCAATTCTTCTACTAAATCTTTAGTTGATACATCTTTTAACATTCTATTTCTCCCCTTTCTTATTAAGAAATGATAATACTATGAAAGTAATACATATAATTAAAGTTATTTGTACACTTGTAGCCATATTTATTCCTCCTTTTCTAAGCATAATAAAAGCACTTACTATTATTTCTTAGTAAGTGCTTTTATGATAATATCTCTATTTCTTCTATTTCACTTTGGTTAATTTCAAATAAAATTCCATTTTCTCTTACGGTGATATTATGCTTCTCTTCATCATCCTCTGGCCATAAATACTCAGTACAGTATCCCTCTGATACTATGCCATTTGTTAATTTTACCTTCACCTTTTTATATTCTGCTTTCTTCATTTCTTCAACACTAATCATTATTTCCCTCCTTTTTAGGTTTCCTTGGTACTATATGAGTTCCCTTTTTAGAGTAACTGATGGAGAAGTAATTTGTTAAAGCTTCTTCGCCTGTGTCGAGATCAACATTAACTCCAATGTTTTCTTTAGATGTGATAAATTCTTTTTTGGTCCATTCAATTTTAGTCTTAGAGAACTTTAATTCACCAGTCCCAGCATATTTATTTACAAGTTCTTGGGGGTCTACTCCATCTAAGAGATAGCTTTTACCTTCATAGTTGTTATGTCCTAATATATGCTTTCCTTGTCTTCCTTCGATTATATTTTTAACGCAATCATTTGAATTAATATATTCCCTAGTTTCTTTAATTTTATCATCTATTGCCTTTTGATTCAATAATTCTTCATGTGTTTTTAAATCTTTATTACTTATGCCAGGACCAGGCTTTTCTCTCCTATAAGCTCTCCTAAGTTGAGGATTTTCTTCTAAATGATTTCTCATCTCTTCCTGGAGATTTTTGAGATTATCCTTCTCAACTTTTAGGCTGTCTTTATCAATAGTTCCAGCAACCTTTCTTTTCTGTCTTCTAATAGCCCTTTCTAATACTCTTTGCTTCTGTTCCTTCTCATAATTCTCTAGCGCTTTTTCCTTATCAGGTACTTTAGGGAGTGCTGTTATTCCTGGGAAATAAGTGCTAAGATTATGACGACACTGAGGATGAAGAAATCCAGCTTCCATAGCCTCACTAAGTAGTGGATATGGTCCATCTTCTTTTTTACCACCACTATAAACATCATCTATTAAAATAAGACCTTGCCATGGTACACATAATTCACATGCCGTAGCGTGAGCTGATACAACTACAAGAGGATTACCCATCTCTTGCCTTTTCTTTCCCTCTGCCATCAAATACGCTCTATGATTAGCTGTCCTTAAAGCCATTTCTGCATAACTGGCAATATTAACCTTCTTGCCATCCGCATAGGTTATTGCATCAATACCTTTTTCTAAGAAGTCCTTAGTTGCTGAATCAATAGCTTGGTCTAATGTAACTATACCAGTGCTATAAGGTATTTGAGCTTTAAATATAGTTTGCCTGTAGATATCATCCATTCGTCTAAATACTGCTGAATTAGCTTTATTAAAATCCTTCTCGATTGTTTCCATTAAGCTATCAAATTTCTTATCATTAGTTCTAAAGAATGTTTCATCTTTAGGAGTTGGTGCATCATCTACATAGGTATTCTTAATCTCTTTTATGAATTCATTTACATTGTTTTGAGATTCTCTATACGTCTCTACTAAGGTCTCTTTGATTAGTTCTTCAACTTCTTTAAAATAGTGGCCTATGATTTGTATATTCTCTCTTCTGAATCTTTCCAAATCTCTTAACTTAGCAGCTTGCCAATGTTCAAACTTAAACCCTTGCTTTGCTTCTTCCTTTCGATGCCTTGATAGATTTCTCCTCATAGAATTTATAAGATCTAATTCCATTTGCATATAGATTTCTCTAATGCTGTAGACTTCATCTCTCTTCTTATTCTTCGCCATCTTCTATCACATCTTCACCATCTTCTGGATTTTCTTGCTTACCTTTCTTAAACCTATCAACCCATGTTGAAGGTTCATCTATTACTTTGTCACCTTCTCTAATTCTCTTTACTTCCAATGCCTTTTCCTTATCAGTCCAAGTGTCTCCATATAGCTCCTCAATTGCTTGTTCTAGACTCATAATTCCCATGTTCTTTGCCTGCCCTACTACTTCGGCCACTGAACCAAAATCAGGAGATGCATATTCTCCAAAGGTTATTGATGCTTCGTAATCTCCTGGGAATTTTAATTCCATATTGTCATGTACTTTTAGAGTTGTATTTATTAGTAATGGGATTACTTCTGTTAGTACGTCTATTATTTTTCCTCTAGTGTACAGAGTAGTCTTTTCCTTTTCCCTTTGCGCCTCTGCATTATCTGTCTTTTTGAGGTCTATTCCTAAGGTACTGGGTGATATTACCCCTTGCAAACACATATCTAATGTACTAGCATAAGATTCCACAAAGGCTGTATAGTTTATATCTGCTTGTATCTGATCTATTTGATCCTTAGCGTCTTCTTTCATGGATGAACCTATCTTAATAAACTGATTATCAAAAGGATTAGGCCTCATTGCTGCACCTGTATCTGGATTCTTAGGTACTAGATCCTCCGGAATGTAATTCTTAACCCTCCCAGCCCTTATTGCATCTATCCATTGACTTATAACCTCATCTAATGCGTCAAAGTTATCCGATTTTCTCTCAAATAGTGAATTTCCTCTATTCTTAAACTTGGCAGATTTGAAGAACTTCATGGGCACAGCCATTAAAAAATCACCAGCAAATATAACTTTGCTCAGGTGACTAATTTCAGGTATTTTAGAGAGAGGAACTTCTTTATTGTTTTTATCATATAACTTGTAATCTATGGATCCCTTACCATATATCTCGTCAAGTCTATAGGTCTCTTTATTATGGGTGTAATAGGCATAGAACTTTATTTCCTGGAGTCTACCTCTTTTGTAAGTATAGTCTACATCTGAACCACTGTAAAACTCAATAATTGGGTATTTTGATATTTCTTCATCTACACTAAGTTTAAAAGCTCCATCACCTTCAATAAGTGTATCTTTAATGGCATCAGCTAATAACTCATCACTAAACTTATTATCTAAGGCTATCTCATCCCATAGGTCCTGCTCTAATAACTCAATATTATCTAAATCAGCTATAACAATATCAGCCAATTTATCTACTATCTCCCCCGGAATACCACTATGGAATTTCCTAATACTTGAATCAGTACTAGGCACCGCTGCCCAAAATCTAGACTTTCCTACATCATCTGTGGCAATTTGTTTAAAGAATTGGTCCAATTCGGAAGGGTCACCACGGTACCATATTCTGTTCCTTAGTACATTCATATTATGGGATAGTGGTTCCCTAATTGATATTGTATTATCTGTAGCTGGCACTATATTTAAAGCTTTCATCACCATATTTTTTATCACCTCTTTCAATCCCATAATTTAACCTCCTACTCCTATCTTAGTTTTGAATGGAATAAATCCATATTGCGATGCATTAATCGTATGGTCGTTCCTGTCTTCTGGTTCGTATTTATCCTCTTTCCATGAATAACTTTCTAGCTCTCCTATATGATTAACGCAATGGTCTAATACAATATAGTCAGCTTCTACCTTAATCTCATTGACATTAAGCCAACCTAGCTGTAGATGTATTCTATCTATTCTTTCGACTTTCTTGTAAGCGTTGAGAAAATTATACACAGAACTATGTTGCCTCTTATATTTCTTTAATTCTGTTATAGTAGCTTGGTCCGCATTGTCTATGAATACATCTCTTGCAAATCCCAATTTATTTCTATTTCTCTCAAGGAATGCTATAAGCCTTGGAGGTATATCGCTTGGAGCTAAAGGAATTTCCAAATTAGCATTGTTATAGACCTCCTCATCTAGGATAATCAATTGTCCTTTATCTGTTATACCTTGATAGATGAAAGATATTGTATCAGGACTTTCTTGGGAATAGGCTGTATCCACTCCACATGAAAAGTGTACAAACTTTAAAGGGTCTTTCTTATCGGACATTCTCTTCTTAAGCCAATCAATAGACCTAACATTGTTCTTCCTTGAGAAATTAGGGAATATTAAGCCAGTAGCTCTACCTCTAAGACCTTGTATTTTATTTTTATATAGCTTAGTTCCTTTAGGGACATTTAAAATAATCTGCTGTTTCTTTTCCTCTGTAAGCCCCGCATTATGGATAAAAGAAAAGAACCAATGTACCCATCCAGGCTTTGGCTCTTCATTTAACATATTATTTATTTCTTGTGGTGCATCATTTTTATATTCAGGTAATGGTCTAGAATGATTTATATATTCTTTATACACTGGAAGATTAGGATCATCAGGGTTAAGAGTTGCTAATAAATAATCACAACGCATTGAAGCTTCTCTTACATACTCCATATCAGCTATATTAATCTCATCTATATACAGACATCCATATTGGCCACCTAAGGCTTTTTTCCATCTAGTCTTATTATCGTAACCTAGTACGTATATAATCTTATCCCCCTGGGCTGTATGATACAGCACATGAGGTAAGGAGTGTTCTCCTTTGCCATTAGCATTATACTCAACCAATGGGCCAAATACATCAACTATCCCTAAGTCTTTATTTATGATGTTTTTCTCTATAGTTCCTAAATCCAATCCAGATAATATGTGAATCTTCTTTGGAGATTCAGAAACCTTAAGCATGAATTTTAGTATTCCGACTGTTGTTTTACCAGCATATGTGGTTCCCTCAAGGAATTCTACAGGAGCATCATGTTTTAGAAACGCTTTGTATTTATCAGATAAAAGGAATTGCTCATCATCTTTTTGTAGTTCCATGTTTTTATTCCTTTAGTTGCTTTAGTATGGAGTTCAATTTATCTAATCCAGTGTCTACTTGCCCACTTACTTCAACTTTATCTTTAAACATCCCTAGATGCTTACCTAGTAGCTCTAATGCTCTATTCTTATCGTACAATCTTACTTCTCTTTCTACTATATCACCATCATCAGTTGGAATAGTTTTTACTTTTACTGACTGTACTGCCGCCAAATCATCTTCTGCTGCATCTCCTTTTACTGTAGCTTCATTAAAATTTATGAGGTTACCTGGATTAATTAGACCTATTCTTGCTAATTCCATTACTACCCTTTCAGCATTTATTCCAGTTCTTCTTGACCTTTCTGCTATTGCTTTGTCTACACGCGTGCGAATGTGAGGTTTCTTCAAGTTTTCGTATCCTATCTCTTTAGCTGATGCAGAACTGTACCCTGCTCTAATTGCTGCTTGAGTAGCATTAAGGTCAATCAAATACTCTTCTATAAATCTTTTCTGTTTTGCTGTTAATCTTGCCATAATCCTCACCTCCTAAATTTAAAAGACACCCTCTCGGATGCCTTCATTCCCTCCTCTCTTTGCACTAATTCAACAAAAAGGGGGAAAATCCTGCAAAAATATTTCATCATCTTTCGACAAATCTTTTATATCCAGGCTTTCACCCTACTCATTATCTATGAATATACATCCTTATGCTTTCGTATCAACCTATAAAAAGAGCCTTGATTAGTAGGCCCTTTCACCTAATGTAATATCTTTTTGTAGTATGTAATTCCTACACTTCTTAACTAGCTCTGATAAATTTAATATAGCTCCACATCCAGCAATCAAAGTCATAAGTAATTGATAAAGACTGATACTTTCTGGAAGCATCAACGATATAGTCCTTGATTTAAAATCAAAAAATAAAGTAAAGAACAATAAAACTCCATTTAATGATAACATAAATATCCTTAACATTATATCAATCATTTTTTTATAAATTTCATGGGATTCTGAAGAATTCCTTATTATAAATCCACAAGTAAAGACAAACATAATATAAATTCCTATCAATTTAAATAAACCTATATAAACAGTCTTTGGTATTTTAATAAAATCCATAATAATTACCTCCCTTTCTAAATATTTATATTCTACATAGAAAGGGAAATTCCTCCATTAATTGAAATGGATATATTAAAATTATAATCTTTTTGTAGCTTTAGCTCTATTATCAGGTTCTTTTTTTTCACTACTTATTTCAGCAGTAATTAAATACTCATCATATCTATCCATAACATTACATGTACCAACATTAATTAATCTACCTATTTTATATTGTTTATATGTAATCTTCATTTCACTATTAGGATATGGAATATACATTCTTTCACCATCTACTGCAGCTGTATAAAACTTTTCAATCGAATTCCCATTAAAGCATAAATCTACTATCATTCTTGTAGCAGTTGGATGATGAATAAAGTTTTTTACCCACTCTTCATCAAATTCTTCATTGTCAGTTTTATCCTGTTTCATTGTTATCCTAATATCTTTCTTAAAAACATATGAACCAACTTCATCATCATAAATCCAATGCTTAGGTTCTGAGTTAACTATATTTTTTATAAAATCCTTATACATCATAATTTTTCATCCCCTTTCTACAATAATACTTCTATATAGAAAGGCAATATCCTTCAAATTATTTTTATTGCCATCTTCCTTGTTTTGGTGGCGGTGAAATACTACACCTAATAGCATTAAAATTTATAGTCTATTTCTTTATTGCTTCTTTTACTTCTTCTATACTCGAAGCACATTCATTACAACAATAACTGAAATATAAACGTGGATTAATTTTTGTAAAATCTTCTATTAAATATCCTTTTTCTCTTTTAAATTCTCTTTTGCAAAATCTACATTCTTTCCAAAAGAACGGTTTAATAATTTTTACTTTAGGATAACTCTGTTTGTTTCTTTTCACATTAATCACTCCTCTAAATTATTAATCTTCAATACACCTTGGCCAAAGACAATACGAAGTTGTATCATTAATACGTTTTAACCATATACAGTTTTTACATTTACTTTTATTAAATTTTTTATTAGTAAATTTCATTTCTATCACCTTTTTGGCATAATAAAAAGAACACTCCTAGCTGCGAGTGTCCTTTCAATATTATTAATATTATGATGGAAGCCTTATAATCGGTCTTCCTCTTAATACCATAATATTATATGTATTGCCGACATGTCACCG
>NZ_WSFU01000120.1 GCF_016820635.1 Anaeromonas gelatinilytica
ATTCAATAAATTGTTCATGATCAGAATATTGAGTATATCCTTCAATTAATAACTTAGTTTGAGTTGATGAATCTTCCTCTTCCATTGCTGCATTATATAAGGCATCTCCTTCTGAAATCTCATCTGCAATTACTATGGATGTAAAGAACAAAATAAATATCATCATTAAAATTATAATTTTATTTCTTATCTTCACATTCTCCCCCCTTTCTTTTTTATATAAACTTCCTCATTCGACATTATATCATCTAATTGTTCTTTTTTCTACATATATTTCAATTAAATCTCATGTTGATTTCTTACAATTATTCTCATCATCAAATAAAGCTTAGAAAATAAAATTTTATTTCCTAAGCTTTAATTTCAAAATACTCTAATATCTCCTCTACTATTCTCTCACATGCTTTACCATTACCATATGGATTTATTGCACTAGCCATTTTATTATATTCTTCTTCATTGTTTATTAATAAATTTACTTGATCATAAATATATTTCTCTTCTACTCCTACGACTTTTACCGTTCCTGCTTCTACTGCTTCCGGTCTTTCTGTTTCTGTTCTAAGAACTATGACTGGTTTTCCTAAGGATGGAGCTTCTTCTTGTATTCCTCCTGAATCCGTCATTATCAAATGACACTTAGATATTAAATTCGCGAAAGGCTTATAGTCTAATGGTTCTATTAAATGTACTCTATTCACATCTTTTAATATGTCATTTACTAATTCCCTTACTTTAGGATTTAAATGTACTGGAAACACTACCTCTACATTTTCATTTTCTTCAACTATTCTTTTTACTGCATTAAATATATTTATCATAGGTTGTCCTAAATTCTCTCTTCTATGAGACGTTAATAATATTATCTTCTTATTTTCAAAGTCCATACGATTTAACACATCTTCTTGAAATTTATAGTTTTTATCTATGGTTGATATAAGTGCATCTATGACTGTATTTCCTGTTATAAAAATACTTTTTTCATTTATATTTTCTTTTAATAAATTTTCTTTATTACTTATTGTTGGCGCAAAATGTATGCTTGCTATTCTTCCTGCCAAACTCCTATTCATTTCTTCAGGATATGGAGAATATTTATCTCCACTTCTCAATCCAGCTTCAACGTGTCCTACAGGTACTTTTTGATAAAAAGCTGCCAATGATCCAGCAAAAGTAGTTGTTGTATCCCCATGAACCAATATCATATCTGGTTTTTCCTTTATAATTACATCTTCTATTCCTTCTAATACTTTAGTTGTTATTCCTGTTATTGTTTGTTTATTTTGCATTATATCCAAATCATAATCCGGATTTATATCAAATAAGTCCAATACCTGATCTAACATTTCTCTATGTTGTGCTGTAACACATACAATTGATTTTATCATTTTTTCTTTTTCTAATTCTTTTACTAAAGGAGCCATTTTTATAGCCTCTGGTCTTGTCCCAAAAACCGTCATGATCTTAATCATATTTTCTCTCCATTCTTTCATCTCTAATTTTAGTGATTCCCATTTCTGATCTACTATCTAATCCTATCTCTTCCAATATATCATCCAATACAATCTCCTCTAACCCTTCTGATTTATCCTTCATAAATACTACTACTATTGTTTGTAATATTATTGTTATATCTAAAAGTAATGAATAATTTCTTATATATATTAAATCAAATCTTAATTTCTCATCAAAAGAAGATGCATATTTACCAAGTATTTGTGCAAGACCTGTAATACCAGCCTTTACATTCATCCTATAATAATAATCTGGATCAATATGAGCAAATTTTTCTACAAAATAAGGTCTTTCAGGTCTAGGACCTACTATACTCATATCTCCTTTTAAAACATTAAACAACTGAGGAATTTCATCAATTCTACTGGATCTCAAAAATTTACCTACTTTTGTTATTCTAGGATCCTCCTTATCACTGAGAGTCGGTCCAGTAAGTTTCTCTGCATCATCCACCATTGTTCTAAATTTATATATATAAAATTCTTTATTATTTAATGTAATTCTTTTTTGTTTAAATAATATAGGACCTTTAGAATCTATTTTTATTAAAATTGAAACTATTATATTTATAGGTAGTGTTATTATTAAACCTATAGTTGATATTAAAATATCTATAAGTCTTTTTACTATTCTTTGTTCTAAAGATAGTTCCATATTTGATATCTTAAATGTCAATACATCATCAAATTGCTCAATTTTAGAATTCAATATGAACATATCTTGAAGATTTGGTACTATAAACACCTCTTTATTTTTTTGTTGAGTTCTCTCTATTATCCTCTGTCTCTCTTTATAATCAATCTCGGAAGCAATTATAACTGCATCAACTTTATTTATATATTCATATAATTGATTATCTATTTCTTTATAATATAAATAACTTATTGTATACCATTGTCTATTCCTCAATATTTTTTTTGCTATACTATTTATATTATCTTCTTTTCCTATTATTAAAACTTTTTTAATTCCATGAAGTTTCTTAACAATATTGATTAGCAATAATCTCCAAACGCTTAATAATATTACTTGAAACATATAAGCCATCATAAATACCATTCTTGGAAACGCAAAACCCCTATATATAAATGTAACTGCCATTGTAAACAATGATATCATTCCAAGAGCTATGGCTAAAGATAATATAGTTTCAACATAAGCTTTTTTTCTTATAGATAATAAACCATATATATCAAAAAACACTACTGTAAATAAAGCTATTATTGGTAAAATAGATATAAAAGGTTCAATATTTCTTTTAGGTATGTCAAAATTAAACTTAAATAAATATGCTAAGTAAAAACCTAATAATACTAAGCTTATATCTATAATAATAGTTATTAATTTGTTTGCTTTATGAAATCTAGCTATATTTGATAGCTTCATAATTAATTCCCTCTCTTCAAAATGTGCCAAAATCACATCATATAAATAAATGATGTGATCTTTAATAATTATCTTATTTCTAATCTATTGCTACTAACTTTTCAGTAAAACTTTGTAACTCCTCATCAGATATATTACCTAAATTTTTGTATATTACATTTGATTCCTTCATAAGCTCTTCTTCTAAAATTGATTTTGTATCAAATATAAGAGGTATATTCATTATCTTTGTTAATTCTTTATAATCTATATTTTTAAATTCATTATGATCTGATAATATCAATATCATATCTGAATCCTTTACTGATTCCTCCCTATCTACTAATTCAAGCTCTGTATTCTTTACATGTGGATCATGTAAAATCACATTATAGCCTTTTTCTTTTAATATTTCTACTATTTCTAATGCAGGGGATTCTCTTAAATCATCAGTATTTCCTTTATAAGTTATACCAAATACAGATATTTTAGCTCCTTTTTTAGTTATCATCTTTTCAACTTTAGATGATACATATTCGGGCATACTATTATTAGTTTCTCTTGAAAGAGCTATTATCCTTGCTAATTCAGGAGCCTTTTCTATTATGAAATATGGATCTACTGCTAAACAATGTCCTCCAACACCTGGACCTGGAGTATGAAGATTTACCCTAGGATGTTTATTTGCTAATTTAACAACATCTAAAGAACTAATATCTAATTTGTTACATATTTTAGTAAGTTCATTCGCTAAAGCTATATTTACATCTCTATAAGTATTTTCCATCAATTTTGACATTTCTGCAGTCTTAGCTGTTGTTTTAAGTACTTCACCCTTTACAAATGTTTTATACACTTTTGATGCTTCTTCTGTACATTGTTCTGTTACTCCACCTACTATTCTATTATTTTCTACTAGTTCTTCCATTATCTTTCCTGGTAATACCCTTTCTGGACAATGAGCTAAAAATATGTCCTGTCCTACTTTAAATCCTGCTTCTTCTATCATTGGTTTTACTACCTCATCTGTAGTAGTAGGAGCTATTGTAGATTCTATTATTACTACATTGCCCTTATGAATATAAGGTAATATAGACCTAGTAGCTGACTCTACATAATTTAAATCACAAGATTTATATTCATCATCCTTATTAGGTGTAGGCACTGCTATTATAAATACATCTGATTCTTTTGGAGTAGTACTTGCTATTATATTCTTTTTTCTAACCATTTCTTTAAATGCTTCTCCTAAGCCTGGTTCTTCTATATGAACTTCACCTTTATTCAATGTTTTTACTACTTTCTCATTTACATCTACTCCCACAACTTTTTTACCATTTAAAGCAAACATTGTGGCTGTTGGTAATCCAATATACCCTAATCCTATTACACAAATTTTATTCATTTTTAAATCCTCCTGTTGGACTTTTATTTCATAAATAGTCTAAACTGCCAATCCACACTACAATCTCCAATATAAATAATTCATCTCTTCTGCTTTCTTTCTATCCATCATACCTTTTAC
>NZ_WSFU01000044.1 GCF_016820635.1 Anaeromonas gelatinilytica
TTTCAAATATTTCCTTAATATTGAGGTCCTTATTATAATCTATTTCAACATCATTAAAGACTTCAGTAATTTCATTCCTTTCTTCGAAGGGTAATATATCTATATCAAATATAGCTAAATTTGATTTGTTATAATTAGCAAGTAATTTCTTTGCTATATATTTTAATCTATGATGCATTCTTTCAATATCGTCTTCATTAAATAAAGATATTCTATAATCATAATCTAAACTTAATGTTTTTTCACTTGCCCTATCACTTACGTGAACAGTCAATGGGATATTTTGATTATTACTATTTAACCATTGTATATCTTCTAAAACAGATGAGATCTCAGCATAATAGCTAGCATTTTGAAATGAATATCCTATTTCCAATAAATCCATATCCTCTTTTAATTCCCTATTAGCATAATTAAGAATATCATTATAAGAATAATCCGAATGTTTAAAAAGACTCATTTGCTGTCCTCTAATGTTGGAAAGAAATTCTTTAACATTCATGTCTTTATTTACATTAACTAATAGAGGCAATAAATGAACAAATTCTCCAAATATCTTTCTTTCCTTCTTCTTTCTACCTAAAAAGGCAACTCCCATAGAAACTGATTCCGAATGAGCTTCATAAGTTTTAAGTAAAATTAAAGAACTCAGAAATAAAACTGGTAATGTAACTCCACAATTTTTTGACTCTTTCATTATTAATTCACTTTCTTCTCGACTTAAAATAAAAGAGTTTCTTCTACTTAATAATTCATCAGTTGAAAAAATTTTAGGATATTGATTAATACCATTATAATTTTCCAAAGCCCTATTCCAATACCTTTTATTTCTTTCCATCCTAACTGAATTACTTTTTTCTTCTAAACTATTCTTAAGATAACTTTCAAAGGATTCATTTGAATCCTTCGAATCTTCCTTTCCAAGGAAATATTGGCATACTTTCCTTGAAAATATCTCTACTAATGACCAAGCATCAGATATGGAATGATGCATAAAAACTCCAAAAGCCATTTTTCCATTTGGTTTCTTAATTACATAGATATCATAAAGTTTCTCAGCCTTCTGAAAATAACATTTACTCATATGCTTATTTTTAAATTCTTCATATTCTCGTTCTCTATATGAAAAATCTAATTGAGGAAAATTTTCATATTGAAAATTTTCAAACCTTTGATACAAGATATTATCTTTTTCAAAATATCTTATTTGAAATGCATCTATACATCTAACTATATTGTTTAATACTTGATTTATCTCTTTATAAGAATATTGAAATTTAAAATCTGCAACAAATCCCAAAGTATTGATACTGGTATTTTCAAACATCTTCTCAATATCTATAATCTGCTTTTGTTTCTCTGTTAATCTATACATTTTTTACCTCACTCTCTAGGATCAAACTTCTACTTAACTGCTCATACTTTTCTTAACTGTTAAGCTGTCAATATCCCCATGGATTATTATTTCATTCATAGCATCTAAAATTTCTTCTTCTCTATTCCTAAATCCTGTTACTGTTACTATTACACCCTCATCTGCAAACTGACATCTTACACTTACCGGTACTTTAAAGCCCATAATTGACCCCATTATTTTTTTTATATTTGAATCTAATGTTCTTTCTGCTGTAATACCTGAATCATCACCATAACTAGTTACAGCATTTATACTAGGTATCCTTCTGCCTATAGTATTAAGTAATTTTTGCTGTTCTTTACTCAAATCCTTTGCACCTAAACATTTTTCAGGAGAATTAGCAAGAAGTTCACTAATTTTTGTATGTCTATTTATATCATTAACGTCCATTACAAAAAATTTAGGTTCTTGAAAAAGTCCTAAAGTTCTCCTATTATTTAAATTTCTGCCATGATGCAATATAATCACTGGTATCTTATTTACTGACTTCATATTAGGTTCTCGAGTAATTATAAATTCAAGTAATTTAAGCATAGTAGAAAGTTGGCCAGTCATCACTTTACCATTCACAATGTCTTCACTATATTTCTCCTTGAATACAGTCATCTTACTTCTGTTTTTATAAAATAATTCCATATTGTTAACAGCTTCAATAAATTCATTAAATTTTATATTTTTAAAATTATCTTCTGCACTAATATTCTCTACAATTTGAGAATACTCATGCAAATCTTCTCTTTTGCTATATAATTTAGAATCTTTTAATAATTGATTCAATCTTCGGTCAAAAATTGATGAGGATGTCATATCCCATAAAGCATGATGAATAAATATATAAACTACATATTTACTTTTAGATACTCTTATTATACAAATTTTATTAAGCAAAGGCCCTTTTAATAGATTACTTGTATCTAAACCTATCTTTTCAACCATAGCATATAGCTGATTTTCTCTTTGATTTCCATTATCACTATTCTCACTAATATCTATTATTGGAATCTTATGGTCCATTGATGGTTTATATTCAATTAATATATTCTCTTCCTTTAAATATTGAGTTCTTAGTACAGATTGTTCGGATACAATTCTTAAAATTGCCTTTCTAACTTCCTCAATTGTATATTCTCCTTGTATCTCAAAACGTCCACTAGAACCTCCTCCAATAGTATCATCTAAAAATATCTTCTGTGAAAAAGATGGTTCATATTTATATGTAAATTTTTCTTCCACTATCCCTTCACCATAATACTTTAATCCTTCAAAAAAAGCCTTATGAATATCTCTAATACTCTTCGTACCTGTATCTAAAAGCAATATATCTTCTTTTTCATATTTTAAACATTCTTTCGAAATTCTTATCAAAGCTTTTAAATAATATCTAGCAAATCTATTCATCATATTCTTAGAAAACTTTGATTCATCAAATTCTATATAAAAATTAAGCTTATTATTTTTATAAGAACTATAAAATGCTATTTTTTCATAAATATAATTATTTTTTAATATTTCTTGATCCTTAATATCCTGAGAATCATTAATTTTTAAATTTTTCTCCTCTAATTCTGTTTTGTCAAGACTATGAAACAAAACAGTAGATTGTAACTTTTCCTTTAAATGATTATGCTCTAAAGATAACCATCCATATCCAATACCATTATCAGGAATATAATCTAAGTCCCGTTTAACATCACATAATATCTCAATTTCATTTTCTCCATAAATTGATAGAACTATTGGATACTTAAATTCATAAATTCCAATTCCACCTAAATCATCTGAAACTTTATCCATATTTCTTCCCTTATCTACATAGGTAACAGATACACTTCTTTGTCCTGTAAGATTTTTAGTTGCAATAGCAAAAGCTCCTAATAAAACCTCATTAATTTTCATGCCTAATACACTTTCTGATAGATTTAATAATACTCTTGTTTCTTTTTCATTAATAGAAAACTTCATTCCATAAAAAGTATTTTTCTCATCATTCTTATCTGGCTCTAACTTACTACCTACTGCTCTCTTAGAAATTTGAAGCCAATAATCTAATTGAGCCAATACATTTTTATCATTCTTAATATTTTCTAAAGTTTTAATATAATTCAAATAAGAAATGTTTTCTTTCATATCTAAATTTTTTCTACCTTTACATAAAAGCTCATAATTTTTTCTGATTTCTTGTGCTACAATTTTCAGTGACCAGGAATCAATAACTACTTTATGCCCACAAAGAAAAAGGTAGTTCTTAATTCTAGTCTTTATAAGAATTGCTTTAAATAACAACCCTTGCATATTCATAAGAGATATTTGTACCCTCTTACACAAATTTATAATCTGTTCCTTAAGCTTATCTTCATCATCATATCTACATAAATCATATGTAGGAATTTCACAATTAAAATCATCTATGACTTTTAATTCCTCATCCCTATATTCAACTCTTAACATAGGATGAATCTTAACCACACTATCTAAAGCATCAATAATAACTTCATCGAATTCTTTAAATTCTAAAAGTAACATATGACATAAATTTCTCGAATCTTTTAAATTATTAGAAATAAATTCCTTCAAAAGAGGATTCATTGGAATCTTATCTATTTTCTCATATTTCTTATTAGCTTCTTTCTTATGTTTTTCATTCATTAAAAATTGTTCTAGTTCTATAACAGTGCCCTTTTTCATTAAATCTTTAATCGATATATTATAACCTTGATTTTTACAAAGTGTTGTAAACCTTATAGCCTTAATAGAATCCCCACCTATTTCAAAGAAATTATCCTTTATACCCACTCGCTTAACATCTAAAACTTCTTCAAATATATTACAAAGAATCTTTTCAACTTCAGTAGTTGGAGCTACATATTCATCTTCTCTTACATATTCAATTTCAGGTAAAGCCTTTTTATCTATTTTCCCATTTGTGGTTAATGGTAT
>NZ_WSFU01000071.1 GCF_016820635.1 Anaeromonas gelatinilytica
AATCCAAGATAAAAAAATTAGAGGATATAAATCCTCTTAAAAATAAAACTAAACATCTTACTGGAATTAAGTTAACAGCTCAAAAAATAGCTTCAAGAGCTTGGATTTCATTAGAAAAGGTAATGTTTGGTGATGGTAAAAAAGTATCCTTATCTACCAGATGGAAAAATGTAAATAATAATAAAGTGCAAAGAGATTTATATAGTACTTTTTTAATAATGAATAGTAAGAAAAATTTAAAAACAACTGATAGAAACAAGTGTTTTGAAACTTTTGATAGTTTTTTGGAGTTACATAATAAAGAAATAGAAAGAATAAGAAAAGCCGAAGGCTCAAGAATATTTTCAAGTTTCGGCATAAAGAAAATTTCATAATTTAATTTTTATAGGTTGAGCTGCCAGCCTTAAGTTATTGATAATAGTCCGTTAGGACTATAGATAAAAAAGTCTAAGTGAAACTAGGTCAGTAAAAAGTATGAATATGCTTTATAAGGAAGTAGCTAGAAGACTGAAAGAGAAAGGCATGAAAGCTGAGTTTAATACAGGATTATATTATAGATATAAACATGAGGAACTAGGCATAAATGAAGAATTTTTAGAAGAATTAAAGAACTTTAACGTGGAGTTAGTTACAGCTTCAGATGCACACAGTCCAAAAGAAGTAGGAACATTAATAAAAGAAGCAAATGGAATAGTAGAGAGCTATAATAAAAAGTAATTATGGATTTGAGGTAATAGCATCGTCTAACGCTGTGTTGTAGATATCCTATAAAAATATAGTGCATCGATAACATGAGAGACATTAGGTGAAATAGCAAAAAAAAATTGTTTATTAAGCAATGTGGAGGGGAGATATTTGAATAAAATTAATATAGAGTTTATTGACAAATCATATGAGGGAGCAATTTCTAATTATAGTAATGCTACAAATGAGATAGGGATATGGGAATCTGAAGAATATGTGTTTAAAAAATATTTTGAAAAAGATAAAAACATTTTAGATGTTGGCTGTGGAGCGGGTAGAACAACATTTGGATTATATGAGAAAGGATATACAAATATAATTGGTTTAGACTTATCTAAAGATATGATATCTGCTGCAAAACAAATCAATAAAATTAAGAAATATAAAATAGAATTTATACAAGGTGAGGCAACTAGTTTAGATTTTGATAATAATTCATTTGATTATGCGTTATTTTCTTTTAATGGAATAATGCAAATTCCTCACAAAACAAACAGAATAAAAGCTCTAAAGGAAATTAGAAGGGTCTTAAGAAATAATGGCATATTTGTCTTTACAACACATGATAGAAATAAGGAAAAAATATTTTTTGAGTTCTGGGATAAGGAAAAAGAAAAATGGGGAAAAGAATTACAAGATGAGCGCTTACATGAATATGGCGATAGAATAACTACGTCTAAAAATGAAAAAAGGGAAATATACATTCACATTCCTAGTAGAAGAGAAGTATTAGAGAGTCTAGATCAAGCAGGATTTAAACTTGTAGAAGATTTTTATAGAAGTGATTTATTTATTGAAAATGATAAGGTGAAAAAATTTTCAGGTGAGTGTAGATTTTGGATTGTAAAAAAATGATTTCAAATTAATTTTGAAACATATAAAATCGTCATATTTCCTTTGCTGTTGAAGATATTGAAGCCATTGTAACCAAATTAAAAAAGAAAGGCTTAGGACTTATTGGTGAGATACATAACTATGAAAACGCTTATAAATTATGCTACGTTCGTGGGCCAGAAGGAATTATTTTGGAATTAACTGAGAAAATCAAATAAATGTAGCGTAATTTATATTGCTAGTGGAAATACTTACAAGTTATTAGATGTAGTGAGAAAATCAGGCTTTTCTAATTTTATTACTCAAGTAGTAAGCGAAAAGATAATAATCGGAAATAGTGCAGGTGCAGTTATATTAGGGCAAGATATTAGTTCATCTAATGACGAAAATATTATAGGACTGAAAAATACTGAAGGATTGAGACTAGTTGATTATTTAGTATGTCCTCATTACTCAGTAGATAAAGATGAAAGGCTTCAAAACCTCTCAAGAAATTTTAATCAAAAAGTTATAGGAATTTCGGAACGATCTGCAATTCTTATAGATAGTAATAAAGAAGAAAAGTTTGGTGATATTAAGGTATTTGAGCCATGATTAGTATAACGGCGAGTTTCTATAGGGCACGTCATATAACAAAGTATTTCAACACCCATTAGCAGTCTGGGGCCGTATTTGTAGGATCTGGCGAATGTCGGGAACACTCGGAACGTTAGCTGATAGCAAAATCAGTATTTGTATCAAGCAAAAATGGTATAATTATAGAAAAGAAGGATAATAGAAAGGGGATATCAGATTGAAATGGAAAGAGATTAGAGAGATGTACCCTAATAAATTTGTGAAATTAGAAATACTAGAATCCCATGTCAATAATGGAAAAGAATATGTAGATGAAGTTGCCTTGATAAAAGTAATTTCTGATGGTAAGAAGGCTATGAAAGAGTTTTTAAAATGTAAGGGTAAGCAAGTAGTTTATAGTACTTCAAATAAAGAATTTGTAATAGAAGTAGTAAAAAATGTAGGGATAAGAAGGAAAAGTTGATTATGATTAAGTTAGAAATTAAGAATGGATTATTATATACTTCTATACAGCTGTTTCATGAGGGTAAAAAAGTTCATGTTAAAGATGTAATTGTAGATACTGGAGCATATCATACTATTATAATTCCAGATTTTTTAGAGGAAATGGATGTTGAATTAAGAGACGAAGACCAAATTGTAAAGGCTACAGGATATGGAGGTAAAGAATGTTATTCAGTTAGAAAAAGAATTGATAAAATAGAATGCAAAGAACTATATCTAGAAAATATGAAAATAGATTTTGGAGAAATTGATCCTAATGAAAGAGTGAATGGGCTATTAGGATTAGATTTTCTAATAAATGCAGGTATAATAATAGATTTGGATAGCCTGACAATGCATAAGAAATAGCCATTAGCTGACAGAGGGTTAGAGACATCGAAGAAATGCTTTGTAGTATCGAAGCGTTATGTGACATATCGCTCTTTGTGTCTAGGTTTCCAGCAATGAAATTAGAGGTGATTTAGTGAATAGAATCAATACTGTACAATTCTATGTGAATAAAATTTTAGAAAGTATATCAAATATTCAAAATTATAGGGTTGCTTTAATTCATACTTATGGTGTTGCAGAATGCTGTTGTTTAATTGCTATTAAACGAGGTAAAAATCCTGAGATTTCCTATATTTCTGGATTATTGCATGACATCTATTCATATAAAACAGGTGTATGTTGTCTCCATTCTATCAACGGAGCCGAAATGATAAGAGTTGCTTTTAAGAATGAACTGAAAGATATATTTACGGATGATGAACAGATTATTATAAGGTCGGCTATATTTCATCATTCTGATAAAGAGCATGTCCATGATGAATATGATGAAATCTTAAAAGATGCAGATGTATTTCAACATTGGCTTTACAATATAACAAGAGATAATTTTTTAAGCAGAAGATTAATTAATCTGCTAAAGGAGTTAGGGCTTCCATTTAGTGAAGAAGTTCCCATAGATATTAAAAAGAAACAAAAGGAAAGTGGCTTTAAGCGTGATTTACTTGGTGATGTTGCTGAAAAACTTGCCAAAAAGAAAATTTGTGGTGAACAGTCTGATAATGATTTTATGAAAATTATTAAGTATTATCCAGAAATAACAGCTTTTGATGAATTGATATATGCATGGTGTGCAGCTTTTGTCTATCATTGTGCTATACTGGCAGGACTAGATATTCCTATCAGGTACAAACCCATGGCAAACACTAGATTTGCCTGCGTCGAAGCTTGGCTAGAATGGGGCAAGAAGAATGAATTTTGCTTACATGAAAAGGATGGATTTACGCCGTCAAGAGGCGATATAATCATTTATAACAACATCATTCCTCCAGAAAACAAGCCTGAAAACACACCATGGTATGATCATATTGGAATCTTATTATCTGTTGATAGCGAAAACATTATTGTTGCAGAGGGCAATATCGACAATAAAAATATATCTGGAATTATTTGCCGCAATCGTAACGAGAGAATCGGTTGTTATGTACGAATACCTGACAATTATGAATACGACGGTTGGAAATATGACTATAAAACTAAAAAAGTTCGTATTCAGAAATTATGAGCATAGTAAGTTGTGCTCTATTATCTTTAAAAATTGTATACAATTTCTGAATCCGTCATTCAGTTGTGTACAGGGTTGTACGTAGCATAACAATATATTTGCATAAAAGTGCACTGGGGACAGGCTTTGATGGGATGTACACCACTAAGGGGTATTCCTTTAGGGTCTAGTTCGAAGGCGGCGCAAACACGAGGGTGTTAGCTGAAATAAATTACTGTGCTAGACAGTTAAGTATATACTTATATGATGATTGGAGGGACTTATGTATAAAACAACATATCAATTCGAATCAGATAGATTAGGTTTTAGACTTTGGAATGCTGAAGATAGTATGCTATTTTCCAGAATGAATGCAGATAATAATGTAATGCAATATTTTCCTAATGTTTTGAGTAAAGAAGAATCTGATAAGTTTATTGAAAAGATTATGAATCATTTTGAAGAGCATGGGTATGGTTTATGGGCTGTTGAGCTTAAAGTAACAAATAAATTTATTGGATTTATAGGCTTTTATACAGCTACTTTTGAAGCAGATTTCACCCCATGTATTGAAATTGGTTGGAGATTAGATGATAGATTTTGGAATAAGGGATATGCTACGGAAGGTGCAATAAAGTGTTTAGAGTATGGATTTAAAGTGTTAGGACTGAATAAAATATATTCATTTACTTCACAGTTGAATAAACCATCTATTAATGTAATGAAGAAAATTGGATTAAAAGAGCAAGGTAGTTTTTTTCATCCAAGCATAGAAGCGGATAATCCATTAAGGTTACATGTATTATATGAGATTGATAAGAAGGCATATGATAAGATTAGTTCAAAATAAGTTTAACGGAAGTTTCCGTAGCTAACATGGGGTTTAAGGTTACGCTGTCGCTGCACCCAAATTCATTCGGCAAGAGCAGTCGCCCTAAGCCTCATGAATCTCTTAAATCTCTGGTACGTTATATGAAATGCTTTACTTAGAGTAAGGAGGAGTTTTTGTCTTGGGAAAAATCGCAAAGTACTATGAAGGATATGATGAGGAATCAAGATTAATCAAAGATAATTCTCATAAGATCGAATTTATTTCAACAATCCATGTACTGGATGATAAGATAAAAAAAGATGCGAGAATATTAGAAGTTGGTGGAGGAACTGGAAGATATTCATTTTATTATCTTAATAAAGGGCATACAATTACAGCATTAGATATTGTACAAAAAAATATTGAAATAATGAGAGAAAAATCTAAAACAATTGAATCAGGAAATATAGATATAAATCTTGGTGATGCAAGGGACTTATCACAGTTTGACACAAATACTTTTGATGTTGTGTTATGTTTAGGACCTATTTATCA
>NZ_WSFU01000043.1 GCF_016820635.1 Anaeromonas gelatinilytica
AAAATTTAATAATGTTAAAAAACTTCTTCCTCTCATATTTACTGCCATTTTATTTCCTCCTTTTAATATAATTATTAATTTATTATTTTATAATATTTGAATAACTTCATATAAGAACTTACAATATCTAAGATTACTAATAAAAATTAGAATCCTAGAATCGTATAAATTATAAATAAAACTTTTTTCAAAATATATCTAATTACTAATCTTAATTTATTAAATTATTAGGCCTTTTCTCTAAGTAGAGGCATACTCATACATCTTGGACCTCCACGTCCTCTTGAAAGCTCAGAACTTGGCATAATATGAAGTTTTATTCCTGCTTCTTCTAATAATTTATTCGTTACATGATTTCTTGAATATACTATTACTTCTCCTGGTGCTATGGCTAGTGTATTAGATCCATCATTCCATTGTTCTCTTGCTGAATCTATAGTATCTCCTCCAGCACATCTTATAAGAGTTACTTTATCTAATTCTAAATATTTTGCAAGTATATTTTCTAATACATCTTCTTCCTTAGAAATATTCAATTCTCCATTTTCTCCTTTTCTTATAGAGAATACTGTAAGAGGTCCTTCTATTCCTGGATGTATTGTGAATTTATCATGATCTATCATTGTAAATACTGTGTCTAAGTGCATAAATGCTCTGCTTTTTGGTATGTCAAATGCTAATATAGTCTCAAAGGTTTGTCCATCATTAAAAATATTTCTAGCTAATTTTTCTAATGACGCTGCATCTGTTCTTTGAGATATTCCTACTGCTAATACCTTATCAGTTAGTATTAATTCATCTCCACCTTCTAGTGAAGTATCTTCATCTCTGTTAAACCACATTGGAACTTCGGCATCTTTAAATCTTGGATGATTCTCAAATATATACTTTGCAAATATTGTTTCTCTATTTCTTGTTTCTGTCCTCATATGATTTAATGTTATTCCAGTACCTATTGTTGCAAATGGATCTCTTGTAAAATATAAATTTGGCATTGGATCTAATACGAATGGATAATCACTAGACATCATATCTGATAATGATTCTTCTTTATCCTCTTTTAATTCTGTCTTTCTTACTCCTGCCATCATTTTATCAATTAATTCTTTATTTCCCATTGTAGTAAAATATTCTTTTAAAGCTTTTCTTAGACCTTTTCCCATTACTTTTCCTTCATCTAAGAATTGCTCTATGAATCTTTCTCTTACTTCTTTATCTTCTATCGCTTCTGCTGCTAATTCTTCTAAATATAATACTTCTACTCCATTATCCTTTAATATTTTTGCAAATGCATCATGCTCTTGTCTTGCAATTTTAAGATATGGAATATCATCAAATAAAAGTCTTTCCATTAAATCAGGAGTTAAATTTTCTACCTCTTCTCCTGGTCTGTGTAATAGTACTGTTTTAAGTCTACCAATTTCTGATGTTACGTTCAAAACATCTTTATTATTCAAACTATTCACCTTCCTTAAAGATATTTTTATATTATTATTATAATTTTTTGTTTAGATATATCTAAATCCTTCTACATTTCTGATTATATGTATCAAATTTTGTCATGTCAAGGCGAAATTATGATTATATATTAAATCAATGTATTTTTATACATTATGTATATTTTTAAAAAATTCCCATCCTTCTTTGCTAGCCGAGTATTTCATAAAGATATAAGTCCTTACTTGTTTCTTTGTGAAATTTGTGAATAAAAATACATGTAATTTTATAAAAAAATATATTTTTTTATTTAACTTTTACAATAAAAATAGACTAGATTGCTAGTCTATAATATATGATTTCATCTCTTCACTTAATTTAATTTCAAAATTATAATCATCTGATAATTCTTTTAAAATAGATTGTCTCTTATATTCAGGATAAAAATGAGTCAATAAAAGTTTCTTAACCTTGGCTTCCTTAGCTAATATACTTGCATCCTTTGGAGTTAAATGCATAATATTATTATTTTTATCCTTTGATAATACTCCTGATTCACATAAAAATAAATCAGCCTCTTTTATAAAATTTATAATTTCATCGAAATATGAAGTATCTGAAGAATATACAAATTTTTTATTATTTACTACAGCTTTAACTCCATATGTATCTACTGGATGCTTATTTTTTATGAAACTAAAGTGAATATCTCCTATTATTACTTCTTTATCTTCTACTATAAAATTAATTTCAAATGCATTATTATAATTCATATTATCTAAAAGATATTGATCATCATAAGCTGTATATATAGGTATAGTTTTATTATTTTTACCTAAACCTAATGCATATTTCATTATAAATATATCACTTATATGATCACTATGCAGATGAGTTAATATTATTGCATCTAGTTCATTAACTGAATAAAATTTTTGCAATCTTGAGAGTACTCCATTTCCACAATCTATCAAAATTTTTATATCTTTATGCTCCAATAAATATCCAGAACAAGCTTCACCAGCTTTAGGATAAGGTCCATTGTTTCCCAGAATCGTTAATTTCATTTTTTCACTCCTATATAATTCAGAAGACTATTGTAAATATTTATTTATACCTTCTATCCTTTCTAAAGTAATTATTAAAAAATAAGCAATTATTCCACCAACTGCAAATTGAAGTATATTTGCTGGAATACTAAATATAGGAATTATCATATTTCCCTTTAATATCCCTCCTGCTACATAATAACCTATAACCATCCATAATCCTGATATGAAAATCCCTATAATTTTATTAAAGGATTCAAAAAATATATTCTTTTTTTTGAAAAAATAAAAAATCAAAATTATGAAAGGTAAAATTATCATTGATATACCTAGATACTTATTTACATTTTGTATTAACTGTATAAATTCATTAGTATTGTCTAACTCTAATTCATTTAAATAAAAAATACTATCACTATTACTAACTATATTTGTTAAAAACCCATTTATCACATATCTTAATATACTAACCACACTTACCCATATTATACTCATAGATACAATGATTATATTTCTATATTTAGAATATTCTTCTTTATTAATATCATTTGTTAAAAAGCCAATTATAGCACCCATTATTCCCTTGATTATTAATGTAGGTAAAATCCAATGATTATAGCCTAATATTAAGTCTGCCATTGCAGAACCTATACCTCCTGCAACTAAACCAAATCTCCATCCAAATAATATTCCTGAAATAAAAATTATACTATCCCCCGCATGTATATATCCTTCTGTAAAAGGCACTGGTATAGGTATAACAATTGTCGCAACTACTACTAAAGCTATTAATAATCCTTTTATAACTAAATCTCTAGTATTCAATTCACACCCTCCTAATATAAATTCCATAGAAATTATATCATAATTGTACCCCTTTAAGAAGGTGTTTTCTATTCAATTATAGATTTTGTATCGATACGATTATTTTTTATCTATTTTATTTTTATATTTAATCATTTTTTCAATCTTATCATCAGTTACTAATTCATTTCCATATCTAACTTTTTCATATTCTATTACAAATCCTTCTACATCTTTAAAATTTTCACTCTTTTGATTTAAAAATTCTCTAGGTGTATATTCTTTTTTGTATTTATATCCTTTATTTATTAAACTTAAGGATAAATCAATAAATAATTGTTGTACTTTGTTTATATTTTTACTATTATATTTCTCTTTCTTATTTTTTATTTTATTTGCTATACTATTTATAATATCTCGCCTATTTATTATAAATTCTTTTTCTTCTATTAATTGTTCCTTATCTTCTTTTAATTTTTCTATATCCTTCGTTAATCTATATATAATATATCCTATTATTATGATTATTAAAACTACCATACACCATCCTAAATAACTTAGGAGCATCTGTCTAGTAACATTTTGTTCCAATATTTGCTCCATTTCGTTATTATTTGATTTTTTATTATTCCATTCTGGCACTTCATAATCATTATTAATTTTAAAGAAAGTAAATACTATACTAAATGCTTTTATTATTACTGAAACTAATAAAATTAATGAATTTAATATCATATCAGTAATAGGAAAAATTTTGTTATTAATCATTCCTAAATCAAAAAAAACAAGAGTCATATTAGCAATAATAATTATGAAAACTACTATTACTATATTAGATAACATATTAAACTTTTTTAAATTTTTCTTTTTATTAATAAAGTTCATACTATCATAAGCATTATATATATTAGTTCTAACTAAGTAAACCAATGATATCATTAAAAAAATCAGTAAATATGGTAAAAGTTTCTCCATATACCATCTTATATGACCAAAAAACATTTCAATGGTGAATAAAAATCCTGTCAAAGAAGTAAAAACAATTTTTGTAATGATATCTTTAGTACCATCTATATTTATATTCATTCTTAGTCCCTGAATCCATACATATAAATAGATAATAATAAAAACTATAAACATAAAATTTGAATATGTGCTATAAAATCCAAATATAATAGATATTAATATACCAATTATAGAAATAATTTTGCGAAACTTATTAGCTTCTTGATATTTTCTCTTCAACAATTCTCCTAAAACATTACTCAATATAAGAATGATAAAATTAAATAAAACAATTCTTTGGAAATATATCTTTTCTGTAACTAAACCTACTATTATTATTGTTAAAATAAAATATCTTATACCTTCAAAAAAAATTCTGATTATCCTATTAGAATCTCCCAACATTTTAAGCATAATTTTTCTCCTTCACAATAGAGTTTAAATTATTAACTCTATATATCTCTATCATAGAATCTAAATTAGATATATTTATATCATTCTTCAATAATATAAACTTAAATTTATATCCAAAGTTTGTATAATCATTTACTATTTTAATGGCTTTTTCATTCAGATATGGAGTTATTAAAACAAGCGTAGTATATTTATCATAAATATCAATATTTTTTTTCATGAAATTTTCTATTTTAATTTTAGACATATATGAAACTTTTGCAAGTGCATCTAATATATATTCACCTTGTCTCAAATTAATATCTGGAGATATTACTGTCAAATTATTATATATAGAATTATCTGAATATGACAAACTATTTGTAGAAAACCCCACAGGAATTTTAGAATCTAAACATTCATTCATAATAGCAGCTGCAATATTTATACCTTGTTCAATCTTTTCTTCATTTACATCTCTCCAAGGCTGTTCATCACATTGCACGTTTAACAAGATCATTAATGAAGGCTCAGAGGTAAAATCAAATTCTTTAACATATAAATCGCCGGTTTTTGCAGTAGCTTTCCAATCTATAATATTAAAACTATCATTTAATGTATATTTCCTTACACCTTTTATCTGAATTGGATCTTGAATTATCCACCTTCTTACAGATATATCTCCTTGAGGATTATTTTCTTCAACTATTAAATCTTCTATTGACATTATTTCAGGGTATACAACTATATTTAAAGAAGTTTTTACATTCATAACACCTTTTGCAAATCCCAAAAAATCTCCTATAGTAATTTGTAAATTATTTATCTGATAATAACCTCTCTTCTTAATATAGAATCTATTTCTTCGAATAACTCTTTGAAAAGGAAATAATGAAGTGATTACTTTATATATATTAGTATTTATATTTTCTTTATATTCAACTATTTGATCTTTATATTTAATAGGTTCTGGTAATTCAGTATATATTTCTATCCAAGGTAATGGAATAATCTTATTGTTACTAATTATTGTAGTTATTAATATTTCTTCATTCGGATAAACTATTTTCTTATTTACATACCTTTCATATTTTACATTTTTTATAGCTAATTCTCCCCATCTACTTATAAATATATATATTATACTAATCAATATTAAAATAAAGATTGAACCAAGCATCATATCACCTAATTTCCTATCTTTTCTTTTGGAACTTCAACTTCATTTAATATTTCTTCAATAAGGTTATCATTATTTGATTCTATAAATCTTGATTTCCCATTAATTATTAATCTATGCCTAAAAATGGGTTTTATAATTTCTTTTATATCATCAGGAATTACAAAATCTCTTCCTTTTATAGCAGCATACGCTTGACTACCTCTAAATAATGCTTGAGAACCTCTAGGACTTATTCCTAATTTTATATCTTTATGTTCTCTTGTTTTATGTACTAAATTAATTATATATTCTATCAAATCATCACTTATTTTAACATGCTTAAATAAATCTCTAGTTTTAATAATATCTTCAGAACTAACTACAGAATCTATCTTCTCTAATGGACTATTAATTTTAAATCGCTTTAGTATCATAAACTCTTCTTCAAAATTTGGATATCCCATATGTAATTTCATAAAAAATCTATCTAATTGCGCTTCAGGCAATGGATAAGTACCAGAATTCTCTACAGGATTCTGAGTTGCTATAACAAAAAAAGGCTCGTCCAATTTATAAGTTACACCATCAACAGTTAGCTGATGTTCTTCCATAGATTCTAATAAACTTGATTGAGTTCTTGGAGTAGCTCTATTTATTTCATCAGCTAAAATTAACTGATTCATCAATGGACCTTTTTTAAACTGAAATTGATTAGATTTTTGGTTAAAATAATTTATGCCTGTTATATCTGAGGGTAATAAATCTGGGGTAAATTGGATTCTAGAAAAACTACTGTCGATTGATTTTGACAAAGCCCTAGCTAATATTGTCTTACCTAATCCTGGAACATCTTCTAATAATATATGACCTGAACAAAGAATTGAAATCATTATATAATCAATAATTTTTCCCTTTCCTACTATCACGTCTTGTATATTACTCTTAATCTTATCCGTTATATTTTTTATCTCTATGATTTCCATATTAACTCTCCACCTCATTTTTAATATTCTTAATATAAATAATTTTAACACAATTTAAGAAGTACTTATCCTTCATTCATTTATATTAATAATAAATATATAGCTTCTTCTAATTTTAAGACTTAATTATATTTTTATTTTTTTCTCTTTTAAATACTGCTACTATATTTCTTCCACTAGAACTAGTAGTCATACTCACTAATTCCCATCCCTCATCTCCAAATTGATTTAATTTATTTTCATGTTCTTTTGTTAATACCATAGACGTCATACCATGTAGTCTTAAATTTTCTACTTTGTATTCAAATTTTCTCATCATATTCCTCCTAATTAAGTTTATATAGAATAATAGTATATTTAAAATCATATTTTTTTAAAAGATAACAATTCTACATACACTATTAATATAATTTTAATATATTATGGTTATAAATACTATTATATAAGATAATATAATCTTATAAAAAACTATTTCTCTTTCTTCTTAAAATAAACTATAATATAAAGAAAGGAGGAAATACATGAATAAATATAGGGTTGAAATAGATTGGTTAAATAAATTATATGATGATATTTATTACAATGAATTAAAAAATAGTGAACATGCATTAGATATAATTAGTTCTCTAATTGCAGATAAAGAAAGTAAATCTGTTATTAATGAAGATAAAAATATTTCTAGTATAGTTATAGAAGTGTCTGAAGAACTAGCTGATATACTAGAGATTGAAAATTTAACAGAATGCTATAATTTTATTATTGATAAAATAGAACAAATTCAAAATGGGGAATTAGATGAAATATTAAAAGAAGAATACTTCCCAGATCTATATGATTTAGAAGAAGATACTGAATTCTCAGATAATGATTTAAATGGTATATATGAAGATATTGATTCTATAGATGAAGAAGATTTGTACATGAATGAGTTTCTTGAAGAAAATTTAGATTCTGATAATTTAAAAAGGAAATTCTAAATTAACCTAGAATTTCCTTTTTTTCTTTCATCCCCATTATAAATTCTACAGCAGGAGATGGTTTATAAAAATATTCTAAATCTCCATTTTGTGAATATAAATATTTAATAATATTATGCAGTTCATGAACTTTTATATATTCAAAATCATATTTTAATAATTTATTAATTATATAACTAGCTAACTCATTATCCATTTCATATATATCATAATCACCTACTTTAAATGCTTTTCTTAATTCTGCAACAGTAAGTATATCTTTTAAAGCAATTTTATATATATTATTATATTGATTTTCTATATCTACTACCATTTCTGACCAATGATTAAATCCTTTATAATTTAATTTTGGTAATACCTTATTTTTATCTTCAAAAATTTTAATTAAAAGAATTTTACAAGAATGATTTATAGCAGATTTAGTTATAAACATTTCACACCATTTATCTTGACTTAAATTTTTATTAAGTCCACTTTTCATTCTGAATTTTTTTATTATCCCCAAATTCTCATATTTATATTTCATTATGAAAAAATTAATAAAATCTGTTAAATCTTTAATTAAATCTTCAATATAAATCATAATATTTCCTCCAATTTTTAATTATATTATTGCCATTTCTTGCATAATTAATACATTACACAAAAAAAGAGCTAGATTTTCTAGCTCTAATAAATCTCTTTTATATTTTTAGTAGGATGATTTTCATATTCTACTACATTACCTTCCCATGTTCTAATTTTTATAAAATCCTTACCTCTTGATATTAAATATTGAGGTAGAATAGGAGTCTTACCTTGACCTTTAGGTGCATTTACAATATAAGTTGGAATTGCTAATCCAGAAGTATAACCTCTCAAATATTCCATGATTTCTATTCCATCATCTACAGATGTATTAAAATGAGTAGTTCCTTTTACATGTTTTGCATGGAAAATGTAATATGGTCTAACTCTTATTTTTAATAACTCCTGATTTAATAATCTCATGACATATTTATCATTATTTATTCCATTTAAAAGTACAGCTTGATTTCCTAAGGGAATGCCTGCATTAGATAATTTTTCACATGCTTTCTTTGCTTCTTCACTAACTTCCTTAGGATGATTAAAATGAGTATTTATATATATAGGATGATATTTCTTTAACATTGATACTAATTCATCTGTGATTCTTTGAGGCATAGTAACAGGAATTCTACTACCTATACGAATATATTCTACATGAGGTATGTTTTTTAATTCATTTAAAATCCATTCTAGACGATTATCTGGTAATGTTAAAGGATCTCCCCCAGTAATAAGTACATCTCTTATTTCTTCATTTTCTCTAATATAATCAATTGATTCTTGAATAATATCAGTCGTCTTATGTTGATCTTCTTGTCCTATATTTCTTCTTCTCTGACAATGTCTACAATACATTGCACATTCATTTGTAACATTTACTATTAATCTATCTGGATATCTTCTCGTAATACTACCAGCTGGATTAGTAAATTCTTCAGCCATAGGATCATTATCTCCAATTTCATCCGTCAATTCTACTTCCATTGGAATAGATAACATTCTTATAGGATCATATTTATCTTTTTTATCCATTAAACTCACATAATATGGAGATATAGCCCATCTATATTTTTTTCCTACTTCTTCAATTTGCCTTTTTTCTTCTGGTGTTAAATCTATTAACTTTTCCAGTATTTTTACATCACTTATCCTATTAGATAATTGCCATCTATAATCTTCCCAGTCCTCTTCAGTCCCATTTAACACTCTAAGAATATAATCTTTATTCTTCTTATATTTATCTGCCAAGTCTAATCCTTTTGGAATAGAATCCCTTATTTTTAAGTAATCATCAACTCTTCTTTTTAACTCTTCAGCTCTTTTTAATGATACCTTTCTTTTGTTATTCATCTCTACCATCTGATCACTCTCCTTATAAAAATTTATCTTTTTTTGAATTTTTTACCATATAGGCAAATAACATATAATTTATCATAAAATTTATGTTTTTGTAATATTATTTAATAGTTAATTTATCGGATAATTAAGATTAGTTTACTCGAAATTCTTACTAAGAATAGAAAAAAGAATTTATTTATTAATACAAGTTATTTCATTATAACTCTTTTTTTGTATATTGTCAATTTTATAAGGGGATATTGATTATGAAAAAAATCTTATGCTTTTGTTTAACACTTATGCTTCTAATGATTTTAACTATATCATTAAATCATAATAACATAATTACAATAAAAAATATATTCATTCCTATAAACTTAACAGAAGATATTATAGATGATTATTTTTCTAATAATACCGAAAAAAAATCAGAAGCCATAAAACAAATAAAAGAAATCGTTCTAAATGATTTAGGTTTTAAAAATTGGACAGATTACAGTGATTATATGAATATATTAATTTTTCCTGAAGATATAAATAAAAATAAAATCACTGATGTTATAATAGTTCTAAATCTATCTAAAGATTCAAGTATAATTGCTATTTATGAAAATAATAAAACTAACTATCGACTCAAATATACAATTAAAGATTTACCTTATATTGAGCATGTATCTACTATAAATATTAATAATAATTTCTTTTTAGTGACAGAAGAAATTATTGATGAAAAACTTGGAGGATATTATTATGATAAAAGTATTACAATTTATAATCATAATAATAATGACTTTAAAAAAGTATTTCAAGAATCAAAAACATATGAAGCCTATTTCTATGAAGGATGGGATAATAAGGATATTGAAAATGCAAAGTGGTTTAAACTAGCAGAAAATAATCTTATAGATATAATTCCTAAAAATGATTCCTTAAATATAAACGTAGACAAAAATCTAAAAGTATATAACAGTGATGAATCTACCACTTCTATTCCTAGTAATTTTCAGGATATTAAACAAAAAGACTTCTTAATAAAGTATTATTGGAGTGAAAAATTTAATTATTTTATACAAAAAGAAGGAAAAACAATTGATTCTGGAGAATTAGTGGGTATAGTATCTATATATAATCAATATGTTGATTCATTTTTAAGTAATGATGAATTAACATATAAAATCATAGATGAAAATGGAAATTTAAAACATGAAAACTTAAATAATATTGAAATATTAGAGTAACTGTATTTTAAATTTATAAATACAAAGAGGTGTTAAAATGACTGAAAAAATTTATTTGAAAAATCCATATTTAATGGAACTTAAAGCAAAAATAATAGATAATCAATTTAAAGATAATAAATTTCACATAAAGTTAGATAGAACGATTTTTTATCCTCATATGTTAGAAGGACAAGCCAAAGATAATGGTTTTATTGACGGAATCAAAGTTCTTGATGTATATGAAAAAAACAATGATATTATCCATATATTAAATGATATGCCTACTAAAGAAAATGTTGATTTATCGATAGAATGGTCCACTAGATTCCAGAATATGCAACAACATACTGGACAACATATATTATCTGCTTCTTTTGATAAATTATTTAATTCTAAAACTATAAGTTTTCATATGGGAAAAGATTTAAATTATATAGATATGAGTATTCAAAATTTAAATCAAAGAATGATAGATAAAGTGGAAACATTTGCAAATCAAATAGTATTTTCTAACTTTAAAATAAATAGTTATATAATAGATAAAAAAGAATCTTTAAAATTACCTTTAAGAAACATTCCAAATCAAAAAGAAAATATTAGAATAGTAGAAATAAGCAAATTAGATTTTTCACCTTGTAATGGTACTCATCATAGTAAAACAGCTGAAGTAGGTATTATTAAAATCTTAAATTGGTATAAAACTAATTCTTATTATAGAATAGAATTTCTCTGTGGTATGAAAGCTCTTAAAGACTACAGATATAAAAATTATTTATCTAAAGAATTATCTGAAATACTAGAAGTGAATTCTGATAATATTATAAAAACCATAGAAAGATTCAATTCACAAATGAAAAGAGATAAAAAATAATTATTTTTTATCTCTTTTTATTTACAAATTATCTATTCTTCATAAATTCTTCAATATCTTCAACTGTTTTTATAATATCCTTAGATAAATTTTCACATCCATTTTCTGTTATCAAAATATTATCTTCTATTCTTATACCTATACCTTCATCTTCAATATATAATCCTGGTTCAATTGTTATTACCATACCTACCTCTAATTCTTTATTATAACTACCTACGTCATGAGTATCTAACCCCATATAATGCGATACACCATGATAATAATACTTTATTATTTCTTCATCTTTTTCTATTATACCTAATTTTTTTGCTTCCTCAATCAAAATCCTCTTAGTAAATTCATTTAATTCTTTTTGGGTCATTCCAGGTTTAGCCTTATTAATAGTCTCAATTTCAGCTTTTAAAACTGCCTCATAAACTTCTCTTTGTCTGGATGTAAATATTCCATTTACTGGAAATGTTCTGGATATATCAGAACTATAATAATTATATTTAGCCCCTAAATCAAATAATATCAAATCATTTTCTTTAATCTTACTATTATTTTCTTCATAATGAAGAACAGTTGCATTATTACCAGAAGCTGCTATTGTTTTAAAAGCGTAATCCTTTGCTCCATTAGTTTTGATTGCAAAATCAAAATATGCCTCTAGTTGATATTCAAACATACCTGATTTAGCATTTTTCATTAAATTTTCTATTCCTATTTTGGTTATATTAATAGCATTTTTTATATTTTTAATTTCTTCTTCTGATTTAATTGTTCTCATATCACTTATTTTATGATATATGTTTTCTATATTTAAAAAGGGATACTTATTTTTAAATTTACTTGCTAACAGTAAACTTTCCTTAACATCACCTTCCCATCTTCTCTTTTCTAAGTCTAAATAAATATTATCAATCTCTTTAGACATAAGAATTGAAGTTATATAACTTTCGAAATCATCAATATACATAACATTTCCAATACCACTAAGTTCTTTTACTTCTTCTTTCCTCATTCTTTTTCCAATCCATTTCTCTATATCAGTATTTGGCTTTTCAATAAATATTTTTTCTTCTACTTTTCCTTTATATTTTGAAATTATTAAAATAAATTTTTCTCTATTTAATCCTGTCATATAATAAAAATTCATATTAGGAACATAATTATAATTTTCATCTGCACTTTTTTGAGGTGCTTGCCCTGAAAAAAGTATTAATAATGAGTCATTATCAATATATCCTCCTACTTTTTTTCTATTAGTAACAAAAAAGTCTTTATTCATATTAAAAAACCTCCTATTTTAAATCTATATAATATATTCGATTTCATATAAATAAATCCTTTATTTATAAAGATAGATTAAGAATATTTTATTATATAAATTTAATTTTCTTATTTTTTATGTTATAATTGTTTCGGCAATATATTTAAAAGGAGAATGATTATGGGATTATATCAAGAATGGACAAATCTAGTAGAATCAAATTCTACACCTGAACAATATGAAATATTTTGGAAAAAATATCTTCCTTTAGAACAGAAGATATATGAAGCAATATTATCTAATCATACTAATATAATAGAAAATAGTATAAAAGAATTATCTAATACTTATAAAGTTGATCCAATTATTTTTACTGGCTTTCTAGACGGAATAAATGCAAGCTTAAAAAATGAAATAGATTTAAACTCCTTAGAAGAAGATAGTATTGTTAAACTAGACATTGATTTCGAAAAATTATTCTATAACATGCATGAAGCTAAAGCAAAATGGTTATATAAATTGCTTCAATGGGAAGATGTATTATCAAAAGAAGATAGAAAAAGAATAAAAAAAGAATACGATAAAACTGTAATAGTAGTTAAAAAGAATAAAGTAGGAAGAAATGATCCATGTCCCTGTGGGAGTGGAAAGAAATATAAAAAATGTTGCTTAAATAAATAGTATAAAAATGGATAAATTATATTTGTCCCTAAACTTATTTTTAAAAGGGTATAGTTATCCACAGAAAAGAAAGGTACAGAAGATTATCTTCCGCACCTTTCTATTTAG
>NZ_WSFU01000089.1 GCF_016820635.1 Anaeromonas gelatinilytica
TACAACCCCTCTTTTTTATTGTCTTCCAATATTTTCTGTAACTATTAACCCTCGTGTTTATCAATAGTCTAAAACTTTTGTTAAATTAACTTTCCTAGACAATAAAAAATCAATTCAATAGTATGCATACTACTAAATTGATTTTTATTCTTATTTTTATATAAATCGTTGTGCTTGTTTAGATAATACATTTTCTAATGGTTTAAATAAAAGTAACACCATTATAAAATTTGAAAATCCATGAATTATATCAAAAGGTAACCCACTTACCCAATAAGTTATACCGTATCCTATTCCATAAAAAAATGATTCTGAAATTGCAAAAATAAATCCATAAGATAATCCAAATATACCAGCTAAAAATGCAAATCCATATTCACTTTTTACTTTTTTACCAATTATTGAAGCTACTATTGTCAATCCTGGCCATATAAAATAATATACTAAAAGCCATGTATTAAAACCATACAATAATATCTCAGTGGTACTAAATATTATAGATACTAATATAGTTCTTTTTGTACCAAATATAATAGAATATAGTATAAAAAGCAATGTAACAATTTCAACATTTGGTACAAAAGATAAAGCTAATTTTCCAGCTGTAATGGTGGCACTAAGTATTCCTATAAGGGCAATATCTTTTGCTTTCATTCTAATAAGTTGTTAACTCAAATTTATAATTATCTCCATCAGTTAAAGGAATTTCTGAAGGACCTGTTGTTGCTTCTTCACCATTTACAGTTATAAGGAAAAATTCATTTTCATCCTGATTTGCTTCATAATTCATCATACCTTCTACCATTACACCAAAATCATATTCTGTAAGGGTTGCACCTAATTCATCTTCATGCTCTTCTAATAATGCTAACAAAAATTCATGATCTGTATTATAAGTAAAAGTTTTATCTATTCCTTCTTTTTCTGCAATAACTTGAATAGTTACTTCTTTTTCGCCCTTTGATGCCTTTGGTGCTAAAAATGTATTATATCCAACAAACAATAAAACTGCTATTAAGATTGCTACTATGATGATTCTTATCTTTTTATTCATTATAATTCCTCCTCTAATTTTCATATAATACATCACTAGCTTCTTTATATAATAAAAAAACCTCCAACTTCATTTGGAGGAATGTAATCTATTTATGTATTATATGGTATTCAAACAAATATATTCATAAGATTAAATCTATTATATGAACAACCCCCATATCCCCGTGAAGTTATAATGTTCCTAGTATAGGCAGGTCTTCCGGCTTAATACAAAATATGGTTCAGCCTTCCCAGTTTCCCAGTGGCTTTAACCTAATATATATCTTACGGCGGCGGGACCGCACAGGATTTTAACCTGTTTCCCTATTAATGCATAGCAACCCATATCCGATATTCAATTACATCATATATAATAATACAAAAATCTTATAAAATCAATATTTATTTTAACATACCATATTCTTTTACTTATTATTTTTTCCTATATAGAACGCCTTTAACTCTTCTTCCTTTTCACAAAGAGGTACTCCTAATATCTTGTGAATTTTAACTAACCAAGGTTCTTTTAACATAGCTTCTTTCAATATACTTTCTTTCATAAATATTCTTGTAGGAATACCTTCATCTATTACTTCTCCTTTTGACATGATATATATATATTCACATAATTCATATATCATATCCATATCATGACTGGATATGATAATTTTCTTATTTTTTTCTGATAATTTTTTTATTATATTAATCATATTTTCAGTACCTACTGGATCTAATCCTGCTGTAGGTTCATCAAATAATATTATATCATTATTCATAGCCAATGCTCCTGCTATAGCAACTTTCTTTTTTTGTCCATAGCTTAGAAAATGTACGGGTTTATCTTTAAACTCTACCATATCTACCATATTTAAAGCATTTTCTACTATTTTATTTACTTCTTCTTCTCCAATTCCTAAATTTCTAGGTCCAAAAGCCACATCATCATATACCTTAGAATAAAATATTTGCTTATCTGGGTCTTGAAATACTATTCCAATCTTTTTTCTAATTTTTTTTAATGCCTTTCTATTATATTTCATTTCTTTACCATTTAAAAAAACTTTTCCCTTAGAAGGTTTTAGCAGTCCCATAAGATTAAAAAAGAGAGTTGTTTTCCCTGAACCATTAGCTCCAACAATTCCTATAATATTATGATTATCTATATTTAAATTTATATTCTTCAATGCTTTAGTTCCATCTTCATAAATATAGCATAATCCTTGAGTTTTTACCATTATTATCACCTACATATAAAATTGTCTATCAAATCCTCTAGCATCTAAGCTATATTGTAATGATTCATACCTATTCATAACCCTTATAAACAAAGAAGCTATAAGAGCAGATATAGATTTATATGATTTTCTTATATCCATGTATCCTAATTTCAATTTCTGTGCTACTATTATATTAATGGTTTCATCTAATAATATAAATATAAACCTATAAATCAATACCATCATTTCTATAACTATATTTGGTAGCTTATGTTTTTTTAATACATATATTAAATCATTCATTGGAGTAGTTAAAATCAGAAAAAAAGTACAAGATACAGATGATAGTGCTCTTAATAAAAGTATCTGACTACTATTAATTCCTTCTTCAGTAATTCCAATATATATATCCCATATATTTACAACAAAAATAAAATTATTACTATCTTTAGATAATGATATAAATACAGGTACAATACCTAGAATTAAAAATAACATTGGTATAGATAATATTTTGATATATTTTTTTACAGATATTTTAGCTAATACTGTTATTATCAAGAAATTCAACAAAAATACTGATATATATAATTCTTTGATATCTATTATCATAGCTAAAAGCATGAGTCCAATAGCAAAATAAAATTTTGCTATTGGACTATAATCTTTCAAATTATTAGTATAACTATATTTATCTATTATAAGCATTCTTATTATCCTTTTTTCCCTTCATATATCCAAAACAATATGCCATTATACCTGCTCCAATTGCTGCTTGAAGTGAAAATAATAAACTTTCTGTTTCCCCTCCTGGTGGCTCCCAAATAGGATCTATCCATGGTTCATATTCAGGTGAGATTTCTGTTATAGCTTCCTCTGCCATACCATCTGCACCACCAAATTCTGACCCTGCTTTTATAATTAAAGGTAATATGATCAAAAAAGCTATAATTAATAATAAAGTCATATTTTTATTGAAGGCTTTCAATTAATTCATCTCCTTCCTTACTATATTCAGATATCATATTATAAACTATTACTGTAATTATACCTTCAACTACTGCTAAAGGTATTTGAGTAACTGCAAATATAGACATAAATTTACCTAATGATGCCATTATTCCTAAATTAGGATCTGGATATGCTATTGCTAGCTGAACAGAAGTTACCATATAAGTAACTAAATCTCCTAATGCAGCCGCTAAAAATACACAATAATCTTTTTTTATATTCTGTTTAGACATGATTTTAAATATCAAATATGCAACTATTGGACCAGCTATTGCCATTGAAAAAGTATTAGCTCCTAAAGTAGTAATCCCTCCATGAGCCAATAACAATGCTTGAAATAATAAAACTATTACTCCTAGGAAACTCATTACAGTGGGTCCAAACAATATAGCTCCTAATCCAACACCTGTAGGATGAGAAGAACTCCCCGTTACTGATGGTATTTTAAGAGCAGATAATATGAATACAAATGCTCCTACTAATGCCAAAAGCATCTTCTTTTTTGGCTCCTTCTTAACAATTTGGTTAATTCGCATCATACCTTTAATAACAAATGGTAAAGCTATAATAGTCCAAAATATAGCCCACTTTGGTGATAAATATCCTTCCATTATATGCATTGCAAAGGATATCTTTGGTGTAATAAGCACCAATGTAAATATGAGTAATGCTTTTAATTGTTTATTCTTCATAATAAACACTCCTCCCTTAATTATTTTTAATTATATTTAAAGATTCCCTTGTAGCCCTTAACATTTTATCTAAATGTTCAATAGTATGAGCCTCAGATATAAAAATCCCTTCGTATTGGGAAGGTGCTAATAATATTCCTCTTGATATCATCTCTTTAAAAAACATCCCATATCTTTCTGTATCACATTTCATTACTTCTTCATATTTTTCTATAGGACCCTCTGAAAAGAACATAGACAACATTACTCCAGCTCTGTTTACAGTAGCCTCTATACCAACTTCATCTATTATTTTATTTAATCCCTGTTCTAAATATATTGCCTTCCCTTCTAAAGATTTATAGATTTCATCATTATCCTGCAATCTCTTTAATGTCTTATATCCTATATACATGGCTAATGGATTTCCTGACAAAGTCCCTGCCTGATATACGGGTCCTACTGGTGAAACCATATTCATTATTTCTTTCTTACCTCCATAGGCTCCCACAGGTAATCCTCCCCCTATAATCTTTCCATAACATGTCAAATCACTAGTAACTCCATAATACTTCTGAGCTCCACCTGAAGACAATCTAAATCCAGTTATTACTTCGTCAAATATAAGTATTGCTCCATATTCTTTTGTTATTTCTCTAAGTCCTTGTAGAAAACCCTTAGTAGGAGGAACTACTCCCATATTACCTGCAACAGGTTCAACTATAATAGCTGCTATTTCATCTCCTTTTTCTTCAAATACTTTCTTTACTGAATCTAAATCATTATATGTACATACTAATGTATCCTTAGTAGTACCTTCTGTTACTCCTGGACTAGTGGGTATAGAAAATGTTAATGCTCCTGAACCTGTCTTAACCAGTAAACTATCAGAATGGCCATGATAACACCCTTCAAATTTTATTATTTTATCCCTTCTGGTATATCCCCTAGCCAATCTTATTGCACTCATAGTAGCTTCTGTTCCTGAATTAACCATTCTTACCATTTCTACAGAAGGACTCATCTGAGTGATTAATTTGGCCATTTTATATTCTATTTCAGTAGGCATTCCATAGCTTGTACCTCTTTTTATTATTTCATCTACATCAGAAAGTATGTCTTCATTACTGTGACCAAATATCAATGGTCCCCAGGAACATATAAAGTCTATATACTCATTTCCATCTTCATCATAAACTTTGCTTCCTGTTCCTCTATTTATAAATATAGGATCTATTCCCACGGAATTAAAAGCTCTTACTGGACTATTTACACCACCAGGTATATATATTTTTGATTTCTCATAGATTTCTTTAGATTTTGATGTATTCATAATCTCACTCCTTAATTTTAGATGCTAATTCTTTAGCAAAATAGGTTATTATCATATCTGCACCGGCTCTTTTTATGGATAATATACTTTCATATATAACATCTTCATTAAGTATTCCCTTTTCTACTGCCATTTTTAACATAGCATATTCTCCACTTACACTATATGCCGCTATAGGTATATTCTTTTCATCTTTAACCCTTCTAATTATATCTAAATAGGATAGAGCTGGTTTTACCATAACTATATCTGCTCCTTCTTCTATATCTGAATGAACTTCTCTCATTGCCTCATCACTATTAGCTATATCCATTTGATAAGTCTTTCTATCTCCAAAAGACGGTGCAGAATCTGCTGCATCTCTAAATGGTCCATAATAACTAGAACAATATTTTGCACTATATGACATAATAGGTATATTTTTATATCCTGCTTCATCTAATGCCTTTCGAATATATCCAATTCTTCCATCCATCATATCTGAAGGGGCAATCATATCTGCACCTGCTCTAGCATGACTAACTGATATTTTAGCTAAATATTCTAATGTTATATCATTTTCCACGTAACCCTCTTCATTTATTATTCCACAGTGACCATGATCAGTATATTCACACATACATACATCTGTTATTACATAGATATCATTAAAATTTTTCTTTATAGCCCTTATAGCCTTTTGTATTATTCCATCTTCACTATAGCCTTCACTTCCACACTCATCCTTTTCTTTAGGAATTCCAAAAAGTAATACACTTCTTATTCCCAAAGATCTTATCTCTTCGATTTCTTTTATAAGCATGTCCACAGAAAAATGATAATTTCCCTTTAGTGATGATATTTCTCTTTTTATTCCTTCTCCTTCTACTATAAATAATGGATATATTAGATCCTCTATATCTAATTTTGTTTCCCTTACCATATCCCTTATCATAAAATTTTTTCTAAGTCTTCTAGATCTATTTATTAAATTCATTGCTTTTATCCTCCTCTAATAATATCGATTTTATTATTCCTTCTACATTATATTTTTCAGCTTCTAAATCTACATTTAGCCCATATTTATTCATAGTATCACTCGTTATAGGTCCTATAGATACTTTATTTATAACTTTTATAAGATCTATATTATCCTTTCCTAATAAATCAATTACTCCTTTTACGGTAGATGAACTAGTAAATGTTATATAATCAATCTCTTGATTATTAAGAGTATTTAACAAAATATCTTTGTTATTTTTTGCACTTTCTGTATAATAAGTATGAATCTCTTTAACTTCACATATATTACTTAATTCATCTACTAAATAAGATCTTGCATTTTTAGATCTTGGAATTAAAATTCTATCATTTTTATCTAATATACTACTCAATTCATCGTATATATCTTCTGCTATATATCTTTTAGGAATGATGTCAGCTATTATACCTCTTTCTTTAAGGGAATCAGCTGTAGCTGAACCTATAGCAACCACTTTAATATTGCCTAATTTTCTTACATCATAACTTCTATAATCTAAACCCTTCATAAAGATTTTTACACCATTTACACTAGTAAATACTATATAACTATATTCTGTTATATCATCTATAGCTTCCATCAATTCACTATTAGGCCAAATATCTTTTATTTCTATAGAAGGTATGGATATAGGATTGCCTCCTAAACTTAAAATAGAATTTGTTATGCCTTCTTCCTGTGTTTCTGGTCTAGTAATAATTATATTTTTCCCAAATAGTGGCTTTCTTTCTTGAAAATTTAATTTTTCTCTCAGTTTCACTACTTCACCAACTACTATAAGACTAGGCGATGTTATTTTATGCTTTTTTACTTCTTCAGTTATATTAGATAATTTTCCCGTTATTACCTGTTGATTAGGATAGGTTGCCCAGTGTATAATCGCCACAGGGGTATCTATATTCTTACCATTTTTAATTAACTCTTCACATATTCTCTCCAAATTTTTCATACCCATAAGAAATACCAACGTTCCATCTAATTTAGCTAGATTAGTAAAATCTAATTCATCTTTTTCATCCTTTAGATGTCCAGTTATTATATGAAATGATGTATTATATCCCCTATTAGTTATAGGAATACCTCCATAGCATAAACCACCAATAGCTGATGTTATTCCAGGAACTACTTCAAAATCTATTCCTTCATTGAATAGATATTCTCCTTCTTCTCCACCCCTACCAAAAACATAGGGATCTCCACCTTTTAATCTTACCACCTCCTTTCCTTCTTTAGCTTTTTCTACTAATAATTTATTTATATCATATTGTTTCATGGTATGATTTCCTGATTTTTTCCCTACATAAATAAATTCACAACCATCCTTTGTATTATTTAAAATTTCTGGACTAGATAATCTATCATATACTACTACATCACACTTTTTTACTAATTCTAATCCCTTCAATGTAACCAATTTATAATCTCCAGGACCTGCTCCTACAAGATAAACCTTACCTATTTTCATAGCCTAAAACCTCCATGATGTTATTAGCTAATCTTTGCCCTAATTGTTCTTCTTGCCCTACCTTTCCAATTACTGTATCTTTTACTAACATAGAACCATCTTCCAGTCCTAAAATACCTGTTAAACTAATCTCATCTCCATCAATATTGCATATTGCACCTACAGGTATATGACATCCTCCATTTACGGACTTTAAAAAAGTTCTTTCACATTTAGACTGAATATATGCATTTTCATCACTTACAGAATTTAATATATTTTTTAATTTATCTCTTCCATCTTTTATTTCTATAGCTAAAATTCCTTGAGCAGGTGATGGAACCATTATTTCATCTGATAAATAACATCCAATTCTTCTATCTAATTCTAATCTTTTAACTCCCGCAGCAGCTAATACTATTGCATCATATTCTCCTGCATCTAACTTTCTTATTCTTGTATCAACATTTCCTCTAATCAAGTTTATTTTTAGGTCTGGTCTATATTTTAATAGTTGATACTTTCTTCTTTTACTTCCAGTTCCTACTATGCTTCCTTTTGGTAATTCATCTAAAGACTTAATTTTCTCTCTAAATATCATCACATCTCTATAATCCTGGCGAAGAGGAGGTTTAGTAAATATAAGACCATCAGGTACTTCTGTAGGCATATCCTTCATACTATGTATAGCCATATCTATTTCTTCATTAATCAAGGCTTGTTCTATCTCCTTTACAAATATTCCCTTATCTCCAATTTTATCCAAAGCCCTATCTAATACCTTATCTCCCTTTGTCTTTATTATCTTAAGTTCAAATTCCATCTCTGGATAATGACTCTTAATTTGTTCCATGACCCATTTGCTTTGTATGACAGCCAACTTACTTCCCCTTGATCCTACAACAATTTTCATACACAATTCTCCTATCCTTTAATTCCTTTAGACTCAAATCTACTAAATCTTTTAAAATTCTTTTTCTTGCTTTTTCGTCTACACACTTCTCCATAACTAACTCTCTTATCTTACCCATTTCATTTACTTTTTCTATCATATCCTCAGTCACTATTTCTTCCATTTTCCTTCTTAATTTAGCTGCAAAATATGGACTATTACCCTGAGTAGATATTCCTGCTACTATAGAATCCTTCTTGAATGTAGATGGCATTATAAAGTCAGATTCCTCTTTACTATCTACTACATTACACAATAAACCCTTTTCTTTACATCTTATGAATATAGTATGATTAATATCTCTTGATGATGTTGCTACTACAATTATATTATTTTCCTGTATATATTCTTCTTTAAATACATCTTCAACATAATCAATTCTATTTAATATATTTTTAAATTCTTCTATTATATAAGGACTTATCACTTTAACATTCATACCATATTCTATAAAAGTTTTTGTTTTTCTATAAGCAACTTGCCCTCCTCCAAATATTATAACTCCAAGATTTTTAGTATTTATCATTATAGGATAAAACATGTTATGACCCCATTTTTAAATCGAATAAATAATCCAACATTTCCATATAGTTTTCTACTTTTTCGTCATTCTTTTCCTCTTTTAATTTTAATACAGGATTTCTAATTACTCTTTTTAATGCTGATGATAACATCTTTTCTATTATCTTTTTCTCTCTACAATCCAAGTCAATCTTTCTATTAATATAATTTAAAGTGTCTACTTCTACTTCCTTACATACATCATTAATTTCTTTGATTATTGGATCTATCTTTATAATCTCTAACCACTCATAAAATTCTATAATTTCCTTTGATATTATTTTTCCTGCTACCCGAGAAAGTTTTTTCCTTTCTTCTAAATTCCTTTTAGACATCTCTTTTAAATCATCTATATCATAAAGAAATACATTCTCTAATTCTCCTATTTTATTATCCACATCCGTTGGCATAGCCATATCTAATATATATATATTCCTATTTACAATAGGCATATCTTCACATTTTAATACTTTATGAGGTGCTGATGTAGAACATATAATCATGTCTACATCTTTAATAATTTCATATCTACTATCAAAATCTATAGGTTTGACTACATTATGTTTTGGAAATTCATCATAAATTTTTTTAATATTCCTATTAGCTATATATATATTCTCAACACCTTCTTCTAATAAATGATTCAATGCCAATTTTCCCATTTCTCCAAAACCAATCATTAAAGCCTTTTTCCCTGTTAAATTTCCCATATTCTTCTCTAAATATTTAATTCCAATATAACTTACAGATAAGGGCTTTTCTGATATTTTTAATTCCTTTTTTATTTCTTTAGCAGTAGTTATAGCTTCTCTAAATACCTTATTCAATATTTTTTTACTAGCTCCTATCTCCATAGATGTAGTAATTGCCTCTTTAACTTGTCCTAATATTTGATCTTCTCCTATAACTACTGATTTAAGTCCAGCGGTTACACAAAATAAATGTTCAACTGCTTCTCTTCCTTTCTTCACAAATAAATATCTTTCATATCCTTCCACTAAGATCTTTGATTTATAATATTCTTTTACAATTTTTATATGAGAATTAGTATCCTTTTTACTATGAGCTATATATATTTCACTGCGATTACATGTAGCTAGAATAGCCACTTCTTCTATGCCACAATCCAATAATTCATTTAATAACTCTACTTTTTGGGAACTAGTAAAAGAAGCTTTTTCTCTTATTGTCGTTGGTGCTGTATCATGGTTTATCCCTATGACTGAAATATCCATGGAAAATTCCCCCAAATTATTATTCTATTTCCTTTGCTCTTTTTACAATTATATCTGCTAATAATGATTCTTCTCCAATAGGTTCTCCCATTTTAAATATCACATCATTATATTTTTCTTCCAATGTTTTTATGATCTGTGGTATATCTTCTTTTATATGAATTCCCGAATATAAAAAATATGGTACTACTAATATTTCATTAACCCCTTTTCCTACCATTTCTTCTACTACTATCGGTATATTAGGTTCCGAAATTTCCATATGAGACCCTTCTACTATCTCGTAAGAAGCCTTACATTTAACCATTTTTACTATTTCTTTAAATGTATTCTGTGCATCTAATGATCTACTTCCATGTCCTACTATAAGTAATCCTTTTTTCATTTTATAATTCCTCCTTAATCTTCTTTATAATTTCGTCTATATTATTAAATACATTTTTATACACAATATTAGGTCTCTTAATCAATACTACCTTTATTCCTAATTCTAAAGCTCCACCAATTTTTTCTAATGTCCCCCCGGTATCACCACTTTCTTTTGTTACCATATATTTTATAGAATATTTATGGAACAAGGCTTTATTTAATTCTTTACTAAAAGGTCCTTGAATTCCTATAATATGTCCAGCATTAATACCAAGTCCTTCACATTTTTCAATTACTTCAGAAGTAGGAAGCACTCTTGCATATATTCTATTTTTTTCTATGTTTTCTACAAATATATCTAAATTCTTACTCCCTGTGGTAAGTACGATATTTCCTCTAGTATCCTTTAAAATCTCTGTTGCCTCTTTAAATCCTTCTACTTCTATAACATTCTTATATACTACAGCTTCCCTTTCAAATCTAAAATAAGGTATTTTCATCTTCTTTGAAATTTCCATAGCAAGTTTAGATATTTCTATTGCATAGGGATGAGTACCATCAATTATTACTTTTATATCCTCATTAATTATAAGCTCCTTAAGCTTTACTTGATCTAGTCTATCCTTTAAAACTTTGATTCCTTCATTATTTCCCATTATTTCTTGTCCATATTCAGTAGTTACTGTAACTATTACTTCATAATCTTCATCTAATAATTTTTTAGCAATATTCCTTCCATCTTTAGTACCACCTAAAACTAATATCAAAGATTATACCCCCTAGGAGTTACCATCTTTCCATTTATAATCTTAGTATTGGAATTTCCTATTAAAACTACTGTGAACATATCTATTGGATAATCTAACATCCCTTTTAAATTAGTAATAAAAACTTCTTCATCATCTCTTTTAGCATTTTTTACTATTCCCACGGGGGTTTCAGGAGCTCTAAATTTAAGCATTATATCTCGAGTAATCTTTATATGTTCTACCCTCTTTTTGCTTTTAGGATTATATAAACATATAGCAAAATCTCCTTCTGCAGCTAATTGTACTCTTCTCTTTATTAACTCCCAATCTGTAAGTAAATCACTTAAACTTATTATTGCGAAATCATGCATTAAAGGTGCTCCTAATATTGATGCTGCTGCCGATGCTGCTGTCACTCCCGGAATTACCTTTATTTCTATATCTATATTTTCTCTTTCTGCTACTTCATATATAATTCCTGCCATTCCATATACTCCTGGATCCCCACTACTTACTATTGCAACTTTTTTACTATTATTGGCTAATTCCAAAGCCATTTTACATCTTTCTACTTCTCCTTTCATAGGAGATTCCACAATTTCCTTATCTTTTACCATATCTTCAATTAAAGATATATAAGTTTTATATCCAATTATAATTTCAGAATCTTCTAAAGCATCAATTGCTTCCTTTGTCATATTATTCATATGTCCTGGTCCTATTCCTACTACATATAAAATTCTATCTTTATTCATCATGTTTTTCCTCCCACACTGATAAAGTAAATCCATCAAGCTTTCTTTTATTCATCAAACATCCTCCACTATTGGAAGATATATATCCACAAGGTTCCGCTACTGCCCCTACGCCTATGGCCTTTCTGACGAATTCTGAACCCTTAAATTTATTTTCTACATCTCTAATTTCTTCTCTACCTATAAAATCTACTGGTACCTTAAAATGTTCAGCAGTTTCTAATATTCCTATTTCATCCTTTTTTATATCTACGGAACTTAATTTCTTAATACTACCTACTTTTATTTTTAATTCTTCAAACATAATATTTATACCATTTATTATTTTCCTAGATGATACTCCTCTTCTACATCCTACTCCTACCACTATATTTCTAGGTATCAATTGAATACTCCTAGGATGAAAATCATCTCTTACCTTGTTAGTTATATAGATTATTGAATCATAATCCTCTATAGAGTCTTCCGTTATAATCTTTATATGATTGTCTTCTGAAATATTTATAGCAATATCAGTGAATATTCCAACCCTTTTTCCATTAACTATATCTGATGTTATTTCTTTAGCCTTTATAAAACTTTCCATCTTACAATTTAATTCCTTCGCCAACATATCCACAGATATACGATGCAGTACGTCTGAAGCTGTAGTAATCACTGGTATTGCATCTATATTTTCAGCTATTTTTTTGGTATATTCATTGGCTCCTCCTAGATGTCCTGATAAAAGACTTATTACAAACTCTCCTTTTTCATCCATTACCATCACACCAGGGTCTACAGTCTTATCTTTAATATAAGGAGAAATAACCCTTACTACTATTCCCGTAGCCATAATAAATAATATATGTCTATATTCATCAAAAAGTTTACCCACAAAATCCTTCAATGACCCCGTAAATGAACCTTTCCCATATACATTTACTGAAAAATTCATATTTTTTGCCACTTTTTCAGCCGTTACCATTCCTCCATCAGTCAATGTGACTATGGCTAATTTCATTACTTTCCACTCCTATATTCATGAGTAAATGTTTTGTCATATAATTTGGATTTTTTATATCTATCACCTAAGAAGTCTCCTACTAATATTTGAGCAGTTTTAGTTATATCAACCTCTTTTACTTTCTCAGATATATTGTTTAATTTTCCTATCACTATTTTTTGTTCTTCCCATGTAGCTTTTTGTATAACTGCCACTGGTGTTGATTCATCATAATGGTTTAATAATCTTTTCACCACATCATCTATCATATGAACTGATAAAAATATCGCCATAGATGCCCTATGAGATGCTAGCAATTCTAAATTTTCCTTTTCTGGCACAGGAGTTCTTCCCTCTAATCTAGTACATATAACTGTTTGAGATACATCAGGTAATGTAAATTCCTTATTCATTGCCGCTGCAGATGCTACAAAAGAACTTACTCCCGGTATAACTTCACAACTTATTCCCATATCTTCTAATGGGTCTATTTGTTCTCTTATAGCTCCATATATACTTGGATCTCCTGTATGAACTCTGGCAACCACTTTCCCCTTTTCAACACTATCTTTAATTAGAGAAAGTATCTCTTCTAAATCCATATGTGCACTATTATATAATTCACTTTTACTTTTTCTGCAATCAATTATTTCTTTATTTACTAAAGATCCTGCATAAATTATTACATCTGCTTTTTCAACTATTTTTCTTCCTTTTACAGTTATTAAATCAGGATCTCCAGGGCCTGCTCCTATAAAATATACCTTATTCATTCAATCCCCTCCCTTTTATAATCATAGTAGAAAGATATGGAACCCCACTTTTTACACTATCTATATCACGAATTATTTCTTCCTCTTTAGTACCACATTTAGATACCAATACAAAATTTTTGTCTAATCCTTTTTTCTCTAGTTCTTTGGCTAATTTTTCATTGTGTGCTGAAAGCTTCATTACTACTAAATTATCAAATTCATTCATCAGTTTTTCTATCTTTTCTCCATTTTTTCTTAATGGAAAAATAACCAATGTTTCATCTCCCATTGCTAAAGGTGTATTAGAACTACTAGCTGATGCACAAAAAGATGTTATACCTGGAATCGTTTCAACAATTATTCCCTTATCCTTTATCTCTGGTAATATATACATATAAGTACTATAAAGCATAGGATCCCCTAAAGTTATGAAACCTACATTTTTGCCATTATTCAATTTTTCATGGATTATTTCAATATTTTTCTCCCATTCTTTCTTCATCTCAACTTCTTGATATACCATTGGAAAAGTCAATTCTAATATTTCAGTATCATCGCTGATATATTCCTTAACAATCTCTAATGCAACACTTCCTTTTCCCCTTTTTCCTTCTGGACATATCAATACATCAACAGATTTTATGGTTTCTACTGCCTTTATCGTTAATAATTTTGAATCTCCTGGTCCAACTCCTATTCCATAAAATATACCTTTCACAAAATCATTCCTTTCTAGCTGATATTATATATATGGGATTTTGACCTTCCATCATTGTTATATTGCTTATACTTCTCCCTTTGGTAACTGAAATATTAATGACATCCATATCTATATAATTTCTTGATTTAATCTCCATAATAGATTTATATAAATTTTCTATAGTTATAAAATTCATAACTACTCGACCATTTGATACTAACTTTTCATCCATCCAATCAAATATATCTTTAATATTTCCACCAGTCCCTCCTATGAACACCTTGTCCATCTTAGGTAAATGCCAAATATCCTTTGGAGCAATTCCATGAATTATATCTACATTTTCAAGACTAAATCTCTTCGCATTTTCTGTGATTAATTGTATTCCTTCTACTTTCCTTTCTATAGCAAAAACTTTTCCTTCAGTAATTCTCATCCCTGCTTCTATAGTCATTGAACCAGTTCCAGCTCCAATATCTATAAAAGTATCTTTTTTATTTAATCTCAATTTAGATAAGGATACCGATCTTATTTCTTCTTTTGTCATAGGAACTTTCCCTCTAACAAATAGTTCATCAGAAATTCCACTGGTTTCATGAGGCCAAAGTCTATTCATCCATTATCACCACCACACACATCTTATAATCTTTCTTTTGACTTAAATCTTTTAAATCTCCTGATACAATTTTTTCCTCTTTATAAGATAAATTTTCTCCTACATACATTTTTTTACTTGTAACACCTGCATTTATTAATGTTTGTGCTATATTTTGAGCACTCCATTTTTTATCAGTCAAAAGACCTACTTTATTATATTTTTTTACTTTTTCAACAATATCTAAATCTCTACCATGAACGCTAGCAATATAAGCATCATCCCAAGGTTCTCCTATTTTAGAGAACATATATTGCATTGAGCTTATACCTGGAACAACTTCCAACTCTTCTATTAAAAAATGTTTCTTTAAAAATCTAAGCATACTATAAAATCCTGTATCTCCTGATACTAATATTGCAACTTTTTTTTCTTTATACTTAGCTTTTATGGTATTTACTAAATCATCTAAATCTATTCCTATAATAATCTTTTCTTTATCTTTAGCATCTATTGACTCAAAAATCCTTTTTGCTCCTACTATTATCTCTGCCTTATCTATCTCATCTAATACTTTTGGAGTTATATAATCTTTGTGTCCTGGACCCATGCCCAAAACCTTAATTTTATTCAAGCTTAAACCCCCTCATCATATCATCAGCATTATTACATTTGCCTAATACACCATATTGCTGAGAAAATATTATTGTTCCAACTCTTACTGAATTGTTTAATCTTCTATTACATCTATCACTAATTCGACCCGCTATTAACTCAAAAAATTCCTTTTCTCTATCCCAATCTTTTATATATTCTATTGCCTCTTCTGTAGTATTACTTTTCATTATATTTTCGATAAGATCAATATCTGCACCTAATAAAGCAGAATAAGCAGATAATGTTTCCATTCTAGCATCCGATATACGACTATGAGTATGAAATATTCCTGCTGCTACCTTTATCATTTTTCCTATATGTCCTACCCATAAAATTTCTTTTATTCCATACTCTTTTATCTTATCCAACATGAAACCTATAAAATTACTGGTCTTAATAAGATAATTTGTATCTAATCCCATAGACTTAGAAAAATCTCTACCATAATTTCCTGGTGATAATATAAGTTTCCTTATACCTTCTTCTTTTTTTACAGAAACTTCAATAGCTAAAGAATCTTTAAATGCCTCTTCTGACATAGGCTCTACAATACCAGTAGTTCCAATTATAGAAATTCCTCCTTCAATACCTAATAGAGGGTTGAAGGTTTTTTTTCCTATCTCAACTCCTTCTGGACTGAATATTGTAACTTTAATCCCCCAATCTAATGGAATTTCAGATTTTACTTCTTCCTCAATAGTTCTTCTTGGTGTTGGATTTATAGCATATTTCCCAATATCTACCGCTAATCCTTTCTTAGTAACTATTCCTATACCTTCTCCTCCTGTTATATCTATTCCTTTCTCAGAAGTCCTCTCTACTTTAGCAAATATCTTTATTCCATCTGTTATATCTGGATCATCCCCAGCATCCTTTTTTACTGAGCATTGAACATACTCTTCATTTAAGACTATGTCCTCTAATTCTAAATTCAACTTCCAACCTTTTGATGTATCTATGGTTATATACTCTAATTTCTCTCGATTAACTAACATCCTAGCTGCAGCTTTAGCTGCAGCTGTAGCACAAGAACCAGTTGTATATCCATATCTCATTTTTTTTCCATCTTTATAAATATATCTATCCATAATAATCCCCTTAATTTTCTAAAATATATTTCATCAAAGCATTTATTATAGCTACTGCTACAGTACTTCCACCCTTTCTTCCCTTAGTCAATATATAAGGTATATCATATTTTTCAAGCTCTTCTTTAGATTCAGCTGCTCCAACAAAACCAACAGGAACCCCTATAATTAAACTAGGTTTAGGATAGCCTTTTTCAATCATTTCTAAAAGAGTATATAATGCTGTAGGAGCATTCCCTATAGCAAATATTTCTATTTCTTTATTTCTTAAAGCTTTTTCCATAGCCACTGTAGATCTTGTAACTCCTCTTTTCTTTGCCTCTAATACTACATCTTCATCATGCACAAAGTTATGAAGATTTCCATCTAATTTATTTAATGATATTTTATTTACTCCAGACATAATCATTTTTGTATCACAATATATTCCTGCTCCTGATTTTAAAGTTTCTATACCTTTCTCTATAGCATCAGGACTAAATTTTAATATATTACTATATTCAAAGTCTGCAGTAGTATGTATTACTCTTTTCACTATTGCATCCATTCTACTATCTGAAAAAGTAATATCCATTTCCGATGTAATTATCTCAAAACTTCTTTTTTCTATTCCTTTTGGATCATTCATATATGACAAATCTATCCCTCCATATTTACTATTTCTACTCCACAATTAACTGTCTCATATTCTCTTATATTTATATAATCATTCATAAAATCTTCTTTTTTTATATTTTCTATAAATACCTCTTTATCAAAATATTTATCCTCAAATATAATTCCAATCACTGAACCACTATGAGCAATATTTAGACCATATGCCCCAAATTTTAATGCCCTCTCAATAATAATTTCTAATCCTGGTTTCTTTAAAATATCTTCGTTGGCCAATGCACTCAATATGGCTCCTTCTCCAACTTTTTTTATATCATTATTTTCTATTCCAATTTCTATATCCTTTAATGCTTTTCTTACATTTGATATATTTCCATCTAAAATATGACTTTTATCAATTTTTCTAAAATTTATAGTATCTATCACATATTTACCTTCAAGTATAAGAACCTTATATTTGAAATTCCTTCCATACCTTTTGAAATAGCTAGCTTTCAAATGATCAAAGAGAGTTATATCTGAAAAAACAGTGCTATCTGTAGGCTCAATCTTTGTGCATATCTTTGCTATCTCTTCATCACTTATATTTTTTCCTAAATATTTAGATGTGGCTAATATTGTAGCGCCTAAATCAGCTGTACTGCTAGCCATTCCCTTACCTATTGGAATATCTGAATTGATTTCTATTTTTAGCTTCTTACTGAAATCTATATCCTCTTTAAAATAATTAAATACATTTTCTATAGCCTTATATGCCTTTGAATACAGTAATTCATTATCTCTCTTGCCTTCAGAAATTTTCACATATGAATAACAATTTATAGGATATGATATAAGCTTTTCGCCACCGAAAATAATTCCTTGTATTAATTCTCCACAGGATCCTGGACATCTAGTTACTATCATTTTCTCCTCCTACAAATTTACCTAGTATATTTATAGGTATATTCATATTATCTTCTATATACTTCATTCCTTCTTCCTTCACTGCCATTAATATACAAGATGCAGGTCCTGCTGATTGATTTAAATCCACTTTAATATTCTTATTTAATATAAAATCTAAATCTCTATCCTCAGCCATAAGTTTCATCTCATACAATATTCCTTTAGATCCTACAGGCAATATTTCTAAAACATGATGATTCTCTTTCAGATTTACTATATCTTTTAAAGATACTATCTTATCTGGGTTTTCTAATACATCTTGTCCAACTAAAGGTAATCCTGCTAATACAATCATTGCCCCATCTTCTGCCATTGTTTTCCTGAATAGATTCTTTTGTATAATTCCTATAACTGTAACCCCTATGCCTGTTTGTACTGTATGAAAGTTTTCTTCTGTACTCCCTGTAACTACTATGTTTTCATCAATTCCTATTTCCAATAATGCCTTCTTTACACCTTTAAGTATATTTTTTCCTGTATTATTCATTTCTACAGAAAGAGTATCTACTATAGTTATAGGTTTTGCTCCTAAAGCTAAAATTTCAGCTATAGCTACTTTTCCGGTGAAATACCCTACTATATCTCCAGAAGTTTTTAATATATCTTCTTCCTTTTCTCCAATACCTCCAGAAGAATCACAGGAGACAACAAGTATTTTTTCATCATCTAAACTTATTAATGTTACATCTCTAAAATTTTCTATATTCATCTTAATTTCTCTTCCTTACATTTAATACTGTATATATTACATATCCTAATATAACATTTGCAGCAGATGCTATAGTCAAAGGTAATATCAATGTATTAAACATAGCCCATCCATTAAGTGGTAATCCTATTATACTTGCAAATTGAGCTGATATAAATAATATAGCTGGTCCATTTAATATAATTCCTACTATACAAGCCAAGATTCCATTAGCTTTTTTATATATAATTCCAAACAAATAAGCTGCTATAGCCATTAATATCATAAGTAACATATGCATAGGTAATGTCATTGGGAATCCACTAGTCAATGCAGTAAGAATATGTCCTGCCCCTGCTACCAATGCTCCTAATGGAGGTGATAAAAACAATGCTGCAAAAAATCCTGGCATAGAATCAAACGCTATAGTCCCACTTACTTTAATCATTGACCCTATAGCCGAGATTGCTATGAGCATTGCACAATAAACTAACTTAATAGTAGTAATTCCTTTCTTCTTTTCAGAAAAAACTTTGCTCATATTTTTTCTCCTCCTCGATAATTTCTACATATATCTATAAGCTGTTTTATAAAATCAATATTGCTATAAAAATGTACATGGGGATATCCTGCCAATACATTTTTCTTTTTTATTCCACAGTTCCATACTTTTGTTTCTCTATTTGGTCTTCTTTTTATTACTTTATATTCATAATCTAGATCTTCATTATCTATTATCTTTGAATGATGAAACTCATGAGCTCTTATATTAATATGATTACTAGATTCCACCTCTACATATCCAAATCTTTGTAATCTTTTAGTCATAACTGATCTTGTAGGTAGAAATCCTACCATCTCATAATTGTTCCCATATAAATCTTCTATTCCTTCAGTTAAATACATTAACCCTCCACATTCTCCGTAAGTAGGAAGCCCTGATTCTAATGCTTCTTTAAGACTTGTTTTAAATGATGTATTCTCTTGAAGTTCCTTAGAAAATACTTCTGGGAATCCTCCTCCTATATATAATCCATCTAAATTTGATGGTAACCTATTATCTTCCAATGGGCTTATCCATTCAATTTCAACTCCCATTTCTTTTAATAAATCTATATTGTCCTGATAATAAAAATTAAAGGCTTTGTCTTTCATTATTCCAATTTTTAATCCTTGACCATATTCTCTATAAGAATCATTATAATTTCTTTGGAATTCTATCAATTCTACGTCCTTAGACATGCCTATAATACTATCTAAATCCACATATTTCTCAATATAATTAACCAATAAGTCAACCTTATTATTAAACTCTTCTACTTCTTTTACTGGAATAAGTCCTAGATGTCTACTATTAAGAGATATATTTAAATCTTTAGGTAAATATCCTAAACACTTTATACCTGTATCTCTTTCTATAGCTTCTTTCAATAGATTATAATGTCCATCACCAGACACCTTATTTATGATTACTCCTCTTATATCTACATTTTCATCATAAACTTTATATCCCATCACCATAGCTGCGGCACTAGTAGACATAGCACGCCCATCCATTACTAATATAATTGGAGTTTTTAACAACTTAGAAACATGAGCTGAGCTTCCAATAGTATTTCTATCAGTTCCAAATCCATCATAAAGTCCCATGACTCCTTCTATAATTCCTATATCCTTATCTTTCATATTTTTATTAAATAAATATTTTATTGTATCTTTTTTTAACATCCAGCTATCTAAATTATAAGAAGCGTTCCCAGTCACAAATTCATGAAATCCTGGATCTATATAATCTGGTCCTACCTTGAAAGGACGTACATCTAATTTTCTTCTCTTTAAAGCTGCCATTATTCCCAATGACAAAGTAGTCTTACCTGTTCCACTGGATGTTCCAGCAATCATTATCCTATTAATTATAATCACCTCTCAATACACAAGTTTTGATAATATACCATAATCGTCATTATAATCTATTTCTATTATAGCTCCTGGAGGTACTTTAAAATGCCATCTATCATCTATATTTAAATCTAAAAGATAAGTCATTATAGTTTGAATAATACCTCCATGGGTTACTAATAAATATACTGTTTCAGAATTACCTTTTTCTTTTAATTTATCTATAAAATTTTCAACTCTATAATATACATCTTTAAGAGATTCACCTTTGGGAATCCTATAATTCACATAATCCCTTGTCCAATTTTCCCATTCTAAAGAATGTTCTTTTTGTATTTCTTCATATTTCTTCCCCTCAAAAATCCCAAAATTCATCTCACAAATATCAGGTTCAATCATTACTTTCTTATCTAATCTATCAGCTATCTTATTAGCTATAAAATTAGTCCTATATAATTGACTACTATATATCTCTTCTATATTTATATCAGTGATAATTCTAGTTATAATATTTTCTACTTGATACATTCCTTTATCTGTATAAGGACTCTCAGTATGACCAATATATCTTCCCTCGTTATTTGCCTTTGTTTCACCATGTCTAACCATTATAAATTTCATAAATTGACACTTCCTAATAAATAACTAATCAAAATAAATACACTTTGAGATATTTCTATAGTAAAACCTATAGTATCTCCTGTGAATCCACCTAATTTATTCTTTATATATTTACTTATAAAATAAATACTTATAAAAGTTGTCAAAATAGATATTAAAACATAAATCTGATTATTTAAAATAATAGCTAATATTAATGTAAATACTATTGCATATATGAATTCTTTAATATCACAATTTTCTACTATACCTTTTCCTAATCCTAAACCTTCTCTAGCATAATCCCCAAATGTACAACCAACAATAGCAGACGCTCTCCCTACAACAGGAATCAAAATAAATATGCCAATTGGTAAATACATAGATACAATTATATTCATCATATAAACCATCATTATAATTAATACTCCAAAAGAGCCTACTCTACTATCTTTCATGATTTCAAGAGCCCTTTCTCTTCCTCTATTACTAAAAACTCCATCTACCGTATCGGCTAATCCATCTATATGAAGTCCTCCTGTAACCCATATATAAATTATCCATAATATAACTGCCATTACAGGTCCATCTATGTATAAATTCAAATGAGCTACACTCCATAATATAACTCCTATAATAAATCCTACTATAGGCATATAATATATTCCCTTTATAAAATCTTTTTCTTTAAATTCAAAGGGATATTTCACTGGTATTCTAGTTAAGAATGTAATCATCAATAATAAACTTTTCATAAAAACCTCACTTTATACTTATTGGAATTCCTGAAACTGTCATATATACTTTCTTTGCTTGACTTGCTAAATACTGATTAACTCTGCCTGCAACATCTCTAAATACACTTCCTAATTTATAGGATGGCACAATACCCATTCCCACTTCATTGGTCACTATTACTACATTTTTTCCTTCCAATGTTTCTAATAATTCTTTTACTTCTTTAAAGATACTTTTTTCAATTTCATCTATAGTTTGCATATCACAAGTATCATAATCAATATCTTGTTCCAATAATAAATTAGAAACCATAAGAGTCATACAATCTAAAATAACAGTATCTAATTTTGTAAATTCTTCATTTTGTTGAATTTCTTTAAAATCTTTATATCTTTCTATAGTAATCCATTCAGCAGGCCTTGAATTCCTATGTTTTATTATTCTATCCTTCATTCCTTCATCAAAGGCTATGGAAGTAGCAATATATCCAATATTACTTCCAGTCTCTTTAACTAATGATTCAGCAAAAGTACTCTTTCCACTTCTAGCTCCTCCTGTAACTAATACAAGGCTTTTCATCCACAAACCTCCTTATTCCATTTTTCTATTGTATTTATAATATTCTTATTATTCTTATGCTCTTTCACTGATATTCTAAAGTATCTATCTCCTAAACCCTTAAAATCCTCACATGTTCTCACATGAATCTTTTTACTTAGAAGATAATTAAAAAACTCCTTAGGATTACCTTTTTCTAATTTAAACAATATAAAATTAGCATTAGGTTCAAATACTTTTAAAGCAGATATTTTATTCAATTCTTCATATAAGAATTTTCTTTCTTCTTTTATCCATTTTAAAGAATCTTTTATGAACTTCTTATCTTTAATTACATAAGGCAATATATCTAAAGCTATACTATTCATGGTCCAAGGTTCCTTAAATTTATTTAAAACTCCTATTAAATTATCATTTCCTAAACCATATCCTAATCTAATACCAGGTAATCCATAAAATTTTGTCATAGACCTTAATAAGAATATATTATTATTATAAATATATTTTTCAAAGGTTTCTTTATCTGCAAAATCCATGAACGACTCATCTACAACAGTAAATCCGTTTATATTATCCATAGCTTGTACAATAAAATGAAAATCTATTGGAGATACATATTCCCCTGTAGGATTATTAGGATTACATAAAATTAAAACTTTAGGTTTTTCTTTATATATTAAATCTACTAAATTTTCATAGTCTATAGAAAACTCTTTAGATTCTAAACGGGAAATTTCTATGACTTCTGAATCATTCATTTCAAATGCTCTTCTGTATTCATTAAATGTAGGTCCTATTATTAAAACCTTTTGAGGGTTTATAGCTCTAGCAAAAAGATATATAAGTTCTATAGCACCATTCCCTAATATAATATTTTTCTCATTTATTGACATGTGATTTGACAATGCCTTTATTGCACTATTACCTCTTATCTCTGGATATCTATCTATATTTTCTATTGATTCTATCATTTTTTCTTTTACACTTTCAGATGGACCTAAAGGATTAATATTTACACTAAAATCCATAATTTCTTTATAGTCATCTCCATAATAACCCCCATGCTTATTCAATCTTATGCCTCCAATCTTAAGTTAAAATCATAATACTCAAAATAAAAAGGCGGATAAAAAGCGTATCCGCTTCACTAGGGAAACCTAGTTTCCCTTCGACGGTGCATAATACGTGCACCTGAGCACCCTTCTAATACGGCAGGGGATTTCATCCCCTACA
>NZ_WSFU01000020.1 GCF_016820635.1 Anaeromonas gelatinilytica
TTTTATGCACCGTCGAAGGGAAACTAGGTTTCCTTGAGCTGTGCGGACACGTTTCTAGTCCGCATTTTTTATTTTTAGAAAAATTTAAAGTTATTAAAATAAAGATTTTAATGATTTATATGTAAATATTATAGATTCTTATTGGGAAAATTAATACAAATGAATATGTATAATACAAGATTATTGGAGGTGTAAAAATGGATAATAGAGATAATATTGATGAAATGATTGGGAATTATTCTCTATCTTTGATAGAGAATATGAATATAGACAGTGTTCAAAGTTCTATGGCTAAGATTCATAAATTTCAACAAATAATACAAAATACTTTAGTTGAAGGTCATGATTATGGTAGAACATTTTATGGTTCATCAAAACCAAGTTTACTTAAGCCAGGGGCGGAGAAGATACTTATGCTTTTAGGACTTTCCAGTGAATATGGAATAATAGATAAAGTTCAGAATTATGAGGAAGGCTTTTTCGCTTTTAGTGTTAAGTGTATTTTGAAAAAGAATGATCGTATTATCACTGAAGGATTAGGTCATTCTAATAGTAGAGAAAGAAAGTATTTAAGTGGAAAACAGGATATGTATATGTTGGGAAATACTTGTCTTAAAATGGCTAAAAAAAGAGCATTGGTTGATGCTACATTAACAGTAGCTTCTTTATCCGATATCTTTACTCAAGATATGGAGGACATAACTCAATTTGAAGAAGAGGAAAGAGTAGAGACGATGACAGAAGAGGATGCAAAGAAAATAAAGATAAACTTTGGAAAATATAATGGAAAGACTTTAGGAGAAATTTATGACAAAGATAGAAGTTATATTGGATGGCTATCAGAAAAATCTAGAGATGAAGCTATTAGTCAGGCTTGTAAATTACTAATACAACTTCAATTTAAAACTGAAAATATACAGAAGAAAGGAAATAAAATGCCATCTGAATAAAGTAAAGGATGCCAATTGGCATCCTTTCATAATTTATTTTTTATATTTCAATTTTCCGTTTATAAATGTCATCTCTACTTCCACATTTTTAATATCATTTGGGTTAATATTAAATATATCTTCAGATAATACTACTAAATCAGCTACTTTCCCTTTAGTTATAGAACCTTTTATATCTTCTTTAAATTCAGCATAGGCGCCATTTATAGTATAGTTGTATATCGAATCATATACTGATATGCATTGTTCTTTTAACCAACCTTCTTTAGGTTTTCCTTCTAAATCTTTTCTTGTTACTGCAGAATATATTCCTTTCATTACATCGAAGGTTTCTACTGGAGAATCAGAACCAAAACCAAGTATAATACCTTTATCCATCATAGTTTTCCAATTGTAAGATGTTTTAGCTCTTTTTTTTCCTATTCTGTTATCTACAACATGCACATCATAATTCAAGAATATTGGTTGGACATATGCTAATACATCTAAGGATTTAAACTTATCCATAATCTCATTATCAGTTATCTGAGCATGAACTATACCATGACGAATATCATTTCTAGGATTTTTTTCTTGAGCTTTTTCTATACTATTTAAAGCCATTTCCATAGATTTATCGCCAATACAGTGAACAGCAACACTTCGACCTAGATTGTGAGAATTTATAATAAGTTCATCTAATTCTTTTTGGTTATATATTGATATACCTTTAGTACTTGGATCATCTGAATAAGGTTCTCTTAATGCAGCAGTTCTAGAACCTAATGATCCATCAGTGAATAATTTTATAGGGCCTAATTTAAAGAAATCATTTCCTTTATAATCATTAAATCCATTATCAATAAAATCATTTAATTCTTCCATAGAAGTTACTCTACATTGTTCATATATTCTAACAGGTAATTCATTATTTTCCGCTAATTCTTCGTATATCTTTATAATATCTTTAAAGTCTAGTCCAGGAATAGATTTCAAGTCATCACTATGTATAGATGTAATTCCCTTAGCTAAGGTATTTTTTCCTCCATCTATTATCATTCTTTTAATATCTTCTTTAGAAGGAGTAGGAATATTTTTATTTATTAGACCTATTGCATTTTCTCGAATTATACCATTAGGCTTTCCATTACTATCTACATCTACTTGTCCATCCTTCATTTTAGATATAGGAGCTTTTATATTAGATATATCTAGTGCTTTACTATTTACAACTATAAGATGAAGACAAGTTCTTGATATAGCAATGGATATTTTTGTAGATACTTTATCTAAATCTTCTTTAGTAGGTAATCTTTTTTCTTCAAATTGGTCATGATTCCAACCTTCTCCTAAAATCCAATCATTTGATGTAAAATCATTCTTTTCAACAAATTTTTTAAGTCTTTCTATAAGTTCACTTATACTTTTAACACCTCTAAGGTCACATTTTTGAAGGCTTTTACCATAATCTAATAGATGCATATGGCTATCTATGAATCCTGGTAGTAAAGTTTTATTTTGTAAATCTATAATTTCTACATTTTCATTATTTAATTTTAAGATTTCTTCATTAGATCCAACTTTATCTATAATATTATTTTTTATGTACAATGCTTCTCCCTTACTATTTTTATCCATTGTAATTATATTTCCATTGATAAAAATCTTATCCATAATATCCCTCCTAATTATAGATATATTCTATCATGTTTTTATCAAAACAAAAATATTCCCACCATTTTAAATATTACAGAACTTATGAGCGAGAAAGCCCACTTCTTTAGATGTGAGATGAAAGGGATATTTTTTAAATAGTTATTGTGGTTTATCAGCATAACTAATACAATGTATAT
>NZ_WSFU01000132.1 GCF_016820635.1 Anaeromonas gelatinilytica
CCCATACAACGCATGGTACATATTAGCATTATCTTTTTTGTGATACTATGCTAATTTATAGTTATTTCTCAGCACTCCTTTAGATGTTATCATAACTACATTTGACAGTTTGGTTTTCACCGTCTCAGTATATGAACATTGGAATCTGTCGACATTTTAAGTATTTATAGGTTATTTGCAACTGTTAATCACCTCCATATTTAATCTATTATATATTTTACCCAAAACTTATATTTATAATTGTAATGGATAAAAATACCTAAATCAATATAATTAATATATTATTAATGATTTAATAGTTATTCAGGAGATATTTTTGTATTTTTATAATTCTACCATCCCTAATATCTTATTCTCTCTTTCATTAACATCTGATAATTCATCCATTTCAAATGTAATTTTCTTTACAAATTCTTCATCTTTAATAGAAATTAAATTAATCTTCACATTATATAATGCCGATAAAACAGCAGTTCTTGACAACATAGTTGCAACCAACCCATCAGTTACAGCATTCTGATTTCCTTTAAGAACTACTTTTTCTGCTAAATCAAGAATCTTATAAGCATCTTTTGCTATTTCTAAAGGTACTAATGCAGCATTTTTTAATTCCTTTTGGATTTTTTCTTTACGAATATTCTTTTCCTCTTCAGTATCTTTAGGTAATTTAAATGCTATTGTTACTCCTTCATAAGAATCTGAGTCTCTATCTATATCATTAAGGAATTTATTTCTCATATTTTCTGCAATATTTCTTATTTCTTCCATTTCTTGCTCTACTTCTTTATACTTTTTCTTTCCTACAGTAAGATTTGTAACCATCTCTACTAAACTTGCAGATACTGAAGCGCTTAATGCTGCTGCACTCCCTCCTCCAGGCATAGGTGCTTTCGATCCTAATTTTTTTGTAAACCCTTTTAAAGTTAATTCTTGTAACATAATAATCCTCCTCTATCATCCTTGTTATATATAATATTCCCATTTTTAATTACTTTTTCAACTGTACTTACCGCTATATGGTAAGGTATATAATTATAAGAAGGAAATTCATGTATTACTATATCTGCTTTTTTTCCTTCATCTATACTTCCAATCATATCTGCCTTATCTATTGCTGCAGCTGCATTTATTGTTAAAGCGTTTATAGTTTCTTCTGTAGTCATATCCATATACAATGTGGCTAAAGCTATTATTAATGGTATAGATTCCGTAAAACAACTTCCTGGATTCATATCTGTTGCCAAAGCCACAGCACATCCAGAATCGATTATATCGCGAGCTCTAGCATATCTTTCTTTTAAACTAAAAGCTGTTCCTGGTAATAAAGTTGCCACTACATTATTTTCTACCATTAATTTTATACCTCTATTAGAAGCCTGTAATAAATGATCTGCAGATATAGCACCTAATTCCGCTGACAACTCCGCTCCTCCTAAAGGAACTATTTCATCAGCATGTAACTTAATCTTTAATCCAAACTCTTTAGCTTTCTTGAGTAGTTTTCTAGATTGTTCTATTGAGAACACATTTTCTTCACAAAACACATCACAAAACTCTGCTAAATTTTTTTCTGCTACTTTCGGAAGCACATTTTCTATTATATAATCTATAAATTCATCCTGTCTTCCCTTATACTCTTCAGGAACAGCATGAGCTCCTAAAAACGTTGTAGAAATATCCAATGGATGTGTTTCATTTAACTCTTTCATAGCCTTTAATTGTTTAATTTCAGTATCTAAATCTAATCCATATCCACTTTTACCTTCTACAGAAGTTACCCCAAAACTAATCATAGAATCTAATCTTTTTCTTCCCATATCTATTAATTCATCTAAAGTAGCTTCTTTTGTAGCATCCGTACTATTGACTATTCCACCACCGCGATTCATTATTTCCATATACTCTAATCCTTTAAGACGCCATCCATACTCTTCAGCTCTATATCCTCCAAATACAAAATGAGTATGAGGATCAATGAATCCAGGTAATACACATTTATTATTAGCATCTATAACCTTATACTGGTTTTCATCTATGTTTCTTAATACATTTTCAGTTTTTCCAACTTTTTTTATAATCCCATCTTCAATTATTATAGCACCATCATTAATTATATGAAGATCGGACATTTCTTTGCCCTTTTTTTGTTTAAATCCACTACAAGTTATTATCTCATTAGCATTTTTAATTATAAGTTTATTTTTCATATCTATTCCATCATCCTAGATTCTAATACTTGATCTATAGAAAATTCCTCTACTCCTAAATAATATACTGCTGTATCAACTAAAGCTTCCATAGGTACTAATCCTATTATTTCACTTCCTACTACATTAACCCCATATCTTTTAGCTTCTATTCTGATAAGCTCAAGAGATCTATATAAAGCTGTTTTGGCATAATTAGTCATATTCATAGAAACTTGAACTATTCCTCTCTCATTCAATTCTATACCTATAGCTTTACAATATCTTAATCCACCACCACTATGTCTTACTATTTTTGCTATTTTATTAGCTATATTAATATCATCTGTATCCAAATTAACATTAAAAGCAACTAATGGCATACGAGCTCCTACTGCTGTCACTCCTGCTGTAGGATGGATTTCTGAAGAACCAAAATCAGGAATCCACTCTTCTTCCTTTATTTTATCTTTCATTCCCTCAAATTGACCTTTCCTTACCTTAGCTAAATTTTTTCTATGACTTGCAGTAGCGCTTTCTTCATATAAGAAAATAGGAAGATTATATTTTTCTGCTGCTTCCTTAGCTACTTCCTTAGATAGTTGAATAGCTTCTTCCATAGTCACATTTTTGATAGGGATAAAAGGCACTACATCTATAGCTCCCATTCTAGGATGCTGACCTTCATGTTTTGTCATATCAATTTCTTCTATAGCAACTCCCATTGCTTCTACTACCGCTTCCTTTACTTTCTCTGGTTCTCCAACTACAGTTACAACCATTCTATTATGATCTTCATCTCTTTGATAATCTAATAATTTAACTCCATCTTTCCCTCTAAAAGGATTAACTATTTTTTCTATTCTATCTAAATCTCTTCCTTCACTAAAATTTGGTACACATTCTATTACTCTTTTCATTTAATTTATCCTCCTCTATTATTTTTTTTCATTAAATACTTTTTCTACTAATCCCTTAATAAGATTATCTTTTGGGATATAAGGTATAGTTATATGATCTTCTCCCTTTCTCATATCATTGTATTCCACACAGGTACTTATAGAATTTTCATTTCTAGCCCAAGCTCTTCTAGCAACTCCTCCCATAACATCCCAAGGGATTGCTTTTCTTATTATATTATCTACTCTTTGACTTCCATCTAAAACTAAACCAAATCCACCATTTATTGACTTTCCTATACCTACTCCACCGCCATTATGAAGAGCTATTAAACTCATTCCTCTAGCTGCATTTCCTGCAAAACATTGAGTAGCCATATCTGCCATTATATTGCTTCCATCTTTTATATTTGAAGTTTCTCTAAATGGTGAATCAGTTCCACCCGTATCATGATGATCTCTACCAAGCATCACAGGACCTATTTCACCTTTTCTAACCATTTCATTAAATTTAAGAGCTATATTCATTCTACCCAGTGCATCTTGATATAATATTCTAGCTTGGGTTCCTACTACTAATTTATTTTCATCTGCATTCTTTATCCACATATAATTATCTCTATCTTGGAATCTTCTATTAGGATCTATACAACTCATTGAAGCTTCATCAGTTTTTAATAAATCTTCCCGTCTTCCACTCAAACATACCCATCTAAATGGACCATATCCATAATCAAATAATACTGGACCCATTATATCCTCTACATATGATGGGAAAATAAAACCATCTCTCTCATCTTTGCCATTTTTACATATTTCTGACACTCCAGCATCATATACTGCTTTCATAAAACTATTTCCATAATCAAAGAAATATGTTCCATTATCTACAAGATGTTTTATAACTTCATAATGTTTAACTAACGTTCTATCTACTAATTCTCTAAATTTCTTTTTATCATTCTCCAATAATTCAGTTCTCTCCTCAAAAGTCAGTCCTATAGGACAATATCCCCCATCATATACCGCATGGCATGATGTTTGATCTGATAATAAATCAATTTTTATATTATTATCAACAGCATATTCTAATAAATTCACTATATTTCCATGAAATGCAATTGCAATTGATTCCTTTTTTTCTTTATATTCTTCCGCTTTTTCAAATGCCATTTTAGGATCATCTATAATTTCACTTACCCAACCTTGATCATATCTTGTTTTAATTCTAGATTCATCTACTTCAGCTATAATTCCTACTCCGCCAGCTATTTCAATAGCTTTTCCTTGAGCACCACTCATACCACCTAATCCTGATGTTACAAATAAATGTCCTGATAAGTCTTTATCTTCTGGTATTCCTAATTTATCTCTACCAGCATTTAATATTGTACTATAAGTACCATGTACTATTCCTTGAGGTCCTATATACATCCAACCTCCAGCAGTCATCTGACCATAATTAGCTACTCCTAAAGCCATAGCCCTATGCCAATTTTCCTGATCATCAAACATTCCTATCATTAATGCATTAGTTATTATAACTCTAGGTGCTTCTGGTGAAGATTTAAATAAACCTAATGGATGTCCAGATTCAATAACTAAAGTTTGATCAACTGTTAATTTTTCCAGATATTTCTTTATAAGTCTATATTGCATCCAATTTTGACATACCTGCCCAGTTTCTCCATATGTTACTAATTCATAAGGATAAAGAGCAATATCAAAATCTAAATTATTATCGATCATTACTTGAAAAGCTTTTCCTTCAATACAATTACCCTTATATTCATCAATTGGTCTACCACTTAATTTTCCCTCTGGTCTAAATCTATAACCATAAATTCTACCCCTTGTAATTAATTCCTCTAAAAATTCCTTCGCTAATTCATTATGCCATCTTTCTGGTATATATCTTAATGCATTTTTAAGAGCTAATTCTGTATCATTTTTATTTAGATTAAATTCTCTTTTTGGTGCTCTTCTTATCTCTTCTATAAAATCAGGCTTTTTGGGTAATGCTTGAAAATCTAATTTTATTTCCATAGAATTAGATACATCCCTATTATTTAGCAATTAAATTCCCCCTCTAATTTTATTTATAATATTATCTAAAATAATCCACTGATTTCTCCATAATCAGAAATATCCATATTATTTGCTGCTGGTACTTTTGGTAATCCTGGCATTGTCATTATATTTCCTGTAAGAGCAACTAAAAATCCTGCTCCATTAGATGGCTTTATCTCTCTAACGGTAATCTTAAATCCCTCTGGTCTCCCCTTTAATGATGGATCATCAGATAATGATGATTGAGTTTTGGCCATACATATAGGCAATTTATCATACCCTAAGTCTTCTATTTCTTTTATTTGTTTCATACATTTTTTAGTATACTCAACTCCATCTGCTCCATAAATTTCTTTAGCTATTTTAGCTATTTTATCTTTAATTGACTCCTTCTCATCATATAAAGGTCTAAATTGAGTAGGTTTACTTTCTACTATTTCTACTACTTTTTTAGCTAAGTCTATTCCTCCTTCTCCTCCATTTTCCCATACTTTTGATATTACTACCGGTACATCTTCTTCATTACATTTTGCATATAGAAGTTCTAATTCCTTATCTGTATCTGTAGGGAATTTATTTATAGCTACTACCACTGGTACTCCAAATTTCTTAGTATTTTCTATATGCTTTTGAAGATTCTTATATCCATTTTCTAATGCTTCTAAATTTTCTTCGTTCAATTGAGCTTTTCTTACTCCTCCATGGCTCTTTAAAGCTCTTATTGTGGCAACTATAACTCCGCAATCGGGTTTAAGATTAGCATACCTAGATTTTATATTAAAGAATTTTTCTGCTCCTAAATCAGCTCCAAAACCAGCTTCAGTAATTGTATAATCTCCAAGTTTTAATGCTATCTTAGTTGCCATTATACTATTACATCCATGGGCAATATTAGCAAAGGGTCCACCATGAATAATCGCCGGAGTATTTTCAACGGTTTGTACTAAATTAGGCTTTATTGCTTCCTTAAGTAATATTGCTAATGAAGATGTTGCTTCCAAATCATCGCAAATTATAGGCTTATTGTCATATGTATAAGCTACTATCATTCTTCCTAGACGTTCTTTCAAATCCTTAAGACTAGTAGCTAAACATAATATAGCCATTATTTCAGAAGCTACAGTTATATCAAATCCGTCTTCCCTTGGCACTCCATTGCCTTTTCCTCCAAGACCTACAACTATATTTCTTAATGCTCTGTCATTCATATCTAATACTCTTTTCCATACTACTTTTCTTGTATCTATATTTAATTTATTTCCTTGATGAATATGATTATCTAATAATGCCGCTAATAAATTATGTGCAGTTGTTATAGCATGAATATCCCCAGTAAAATGAAGATTTATATCTTCCATAGGAACTACTTGCGAATATCCTCCTCCTGCTGCACCACCTTTTATACCAAAACATGGACCTAAAGATGGTTCTCTTAAAGTTGTTATAGCTTTTTTACCAATCTTATTAAATCCCATGGAAAGACCTATATTAGTGGTAGTTTTTCCTTCTCCTGCAGGTGTTGGATTGATTGCAGTAACTAAAACTAATTTACCATCTGGCTTATCTTTAAGCCTATCTAACACATCTAGAGAAATTTTTGCCTTATATTTTCCATATAGCTCTAATTCATCTTCCATTATGTCTGATTCCTTAGCCACTTCAATAATAGGCTTCATTTTTGCATTCTTTGCAATTTCAATATCACTAGGTACATTATTCATATAACCACTACCTTTCTTTATTATTTATCTATTATTTATTATACAATAAATAAGCCATAAAATCGTCCCATTTTCATTAATATTCTAAATAATTAATAAATTGTAATTTTTATTGAATAGACATATTTTTCAGACTATTTTTTGACTTATAATTTATGATGATTTATACTATAAATAAAATGTATTATAAAATTTTATGAGGGGGTTTTCTATTTGTATAATGAAGTGAAAAAAAGAAATTACTCTATAGGTGCTTATTTGCAATTTATAATTCCTTCACTTATAGGTATATTTCTCTTAATGATTCCTTTTAATTACGATGGTGAAACAACTATAGTAGTTGCCTTATTAGCGGATAAATTAACAAATTATGCATTCAATATTCTTCCTACTATTGTCTTAATTTTAATAAGTTTTACCACTATAGTTACTCTTATTTATAAGTTAACCAAACCTTCAATAATCGAAGAAAGTGATTTTTTAAAAGGTATCTTTAATGTTTCTACATTTTGGGTAATAGCTCGTATTATAGGTATAATTCTTGTCTTTTTAGTTTATTTTGAAGCAGGACCAGAATGGATTTGGTCTGGTGATACTGGAGGATTAATCCTCAATGACTTAATACTCTCACTTTTTTCTATATTCTTATTTGCAGGTTTCTTATTACCTTTCTTAACAGACTTTGGTCTATTAGAATTTGTAGGATCTATACTGACACCTTTAATGAGACCTGTATTTACACTTCCTGGTCGTTCATCAATTGACTGTATAGCATCTTGGGTTGGAGATGGAACTATTGGAGTTACTCTCACCAATAAGCAATATCTAGGTGGTTATTATACCGCTAGAGAAGCTTCTGTAATCGCAACTACATTTTCAGCCGTATCTATTACATTCTCTTTAGTTGTTTTGGGACAAGTTGATTTAATGCATTTATTTGGTATATATTATCTTACCATAATAATTTCAGGAATTATTGCAGCGATAATCCTACCAAAAATTCCTCCATTGTCTAGAAAATCCGATACATATTTTACTGGGGAAAATAAAGATATTGGTGAAAATGTACCAGAAGGATTTACAAATATTCAATGGGGATCTAAACTTGCTATAGAAAAAGCTAAAAAAAGCGGTAATGTTAAAAATTTTGTTGTAAATGGGACTAAAACAGTTTTTGATATGTGGTTAGGAGTTCTACCAGCTATTATGGCTTTTGGAACTATTGCATTAATAATTGCAGAAGCAACACCTATATTCCAATGGTTAGGTACTCCTTTTATTCCAATATTGAAATTATTTAATATTCCTTATGCAGTAGAAGCTGCTCAGACTATGGTCGTTGGTTTTGCAGATATGTTTTTACCTTCTGTTATAGGTGCTAGTATTCCTAGTGATATGACTCGTTTTGTTATAGCTACACTTTCTGTAACTCAATTAGTATATCTTTCAGAAGCTGGAGCAGTCATATTAGGAGCAAAGATTCCTGTTAATTTAAAAGATCTATTTTTAATATTTATAGAAAGAACTCTCGTTACTTTACCTATTATTATTCTAGTTGCTCACTTAATATTTTAATAAAAAAGCTCTTATTGGCAAATTATAAAAATATATTTAAACAGCCTCAGTTCAATATTTCATTGAACTGAGGCTGTTTCTTTACTTTTAATCTATCTACCTCTTAAAAATCAATATTCCACTTTGCCAAGAAGGACTTACTCATATTTTATAGAATATATATCAAATATATATTATAATATAGTATATATTTATCAAAACCTAGGATATAGAGGTGAATTTATGTTAGATTTAGACTGTTATAAAGTCACTAAAGTAATTACTCAACTTAAAAATAGAATAAAACAGGATGAAGTTCCAGCGTTAGGAGCCCAGCTTACATATTATTTAATATTATCATTCTTTCCTTTTTTAATTTTTTTAATAACAATTTTAAGTTATACTACATTCTCGTCTGAAGATTTTATAGTAAGATTATCTACTATATTGCCTAAACAATCTTTTGATATAGTCTATGATGTAATCAAAGAAGTTGTCGATAATGGAAGTACATCTTTATTATCATTCAGTATAATAGGCACATTATGGAGTGCTTCTAATGGAGTGGCTGCTATGATTAAAGGGTTAAATAAGTCTTATAATCAAAATGAAAATAGATCTTTTTTTAAATTACGAGGCTATGGAATATTAATAACTATAGCACTCTCTTTAGGTATCATATTAGCTTTTACATTATTAGTATTTGGAGAAGTTCTTGGAAACTATATATTTAATGCCTTAGGTCTATCATATTATTTTAAAATCTTTTGGAATATTGTAAGACTTATATTTCCTATATTCTTATTAATACTTGTTTTTATTCTATTTTATAAATTTGCACCTAATAAAAAATTAAAAATTAAAGATGTTTTTCCAGGAGCTATATTTAGTACATTCTCTTGGATTACAATATCATTAGTATTTTCTTACTACGTTAATAATTTTAGTAATTATACCAAAGTTTATGGTAGTATTGGAGGAATAATCATACTTCTTATTTGGTTATATATTAGTAGCATAATAGTGCTTATAGGTGGAGAACTAAATGCAACTTTATCTTATGTAGATGATTAGAAGATCAATTTATTGATCTTCTAATTAAATACTATTTTAGCTAATAATATTTTGCCCCCAAAAATATGTTATATTTGTTTTATATATCTTCAATCACATTTTTTATCCACTTCTTTGATATAATTCTAGGTATACCTATAATGGACTTTACAACTTCTTCTAAAGATACTAATGCTACTACTAAATATACATCTAAATGAAGTACATGACCTCCTATAATTGCCATAGGAACACCTACCGTCCAAACACTTCCAGCCTCTAAAAATAATGAAAAAGTAGTGTCTCCTCCTCCTCTCAATGTGCCAACTATTAAAGTAGTGTTAAATACCTTAAAAGCCATAAATATAGCAAATATAATTAATATTTTTTCAACATTAGACCTTACTATATCTGATACATCAAAGAAACTTAAAATCACAGGAGAAAATGCTACTATCAAAATTCCTATGATTATACCAATAATGGGGGTAAGAATCGAAAATCGTCTAGCATAATCTTCTGCTAATTCTTCTTCTCCAGCCCCAATATTATTACCTATCATTACAGAACATGCATTTCCTATTCCCATAGATACTACCATAAATACCTGTTGAACTGTATTAGAAATTTGAACCGATGCAAAAGCTTCTGTACTAATTCTGCCATATACAGCTGAATATGTAATTGTACCCAATGCCCAAAAAGCTTCATTTAAAATTACAGGAGTTGTAGTTTTTAATATTCTACTTATAAAGTCCTTTGATAATTCAAACATTTCTTTTATTTTTGCATTTAACACAAATCCCTTATAATATATTACAGATATTAAAAATACTGCTTCAACAATTCTTGCAATTAATGTTGCTATTGCTGCTCCCCTTATACCTAAGCTAGGAAACCCAAAATTGCCAAATATCAATATATAATTTAATAAAGTATTTAATCCTAATGATGTAGCACTTACTATCATAGGTAATTTAGCTTTTCCTATACTTCTACATGCAAATGCATAAGAAAAAGTTATTGCTGTAATTATATAAGAAAAACATATAATTACTAAATATTGACTTCCTAGCTCTATCACAGTGGGATCATTAGTAAACAAGGATAAAATCCCCTTAGGTATAATCAAAGCTGCTAATGTAAATATTAATGCCAATGAAACACCACTACCTATAGCAAAACCTAATACCCTTCTAATATTAGTTATATCTCTTTTCCCCCAATATTGAGATATAAAAATTGCAGAACCGCTGTTTAATCCGAATAACAATAATGAAAAAAAGAAAAATAGCTGATTTGCTATTCCTACAGCAGCAATAGGAGTCTCTCCCAATTGCCCTATCATCACTGTATCCACCATGTTTAAAGAAGATGAAATTAGATTTTGTAATGATATTGGTAATGCAATATATATCATCTTTTTATAAAAATCTTTATCTGAAAATAATCCTTTAGCTATCATGTCAAATCCCCCCTTCAGCCTTTTATATCTTATTATTATATTATTATACTCCTTTATTAAATACTAATCTATATAAATAATAATTAAAAAAAATATTAAATTTAAACACAAAAAATAACAGGCATCCAAATTGGATACCTGTTACATATATTATGCAACTTTTTCACTGTCCTGATTTTCATCTAATTTCTCCATTGTTAAACCTGTAAACCCATAGAATATTGATATTAGTGGATTAAGTAAATTCACAAATGCAAAAGGTGCAAATGCAAAAGGATGAACCCCTAATGTTTGATACATAAATGATCCACAAGTATTCCATGGAACAAGAGGTGATGTAAGAGTTCCTGAATCTTCTAATACTCTAGATAAGTTCTTAGGATGTAATCCTCTTTCCCTATAAATATCTTTATACATTCTTCCTGGAATAACAATAGATAAATATTGATCTCCTGCTACTAAGTTTATTCCAATAGCAGTTAATATAGTGGATAATACCAATGAACCTGTACTATTTGCAAAAGATAATATTTTCTCTGCAATAGCATAAAGCATTCCTGTCTTTTCCATTACTCCACCAAAAGACATTGCGGCAAGAATTAATGATACAGTCCACATCATTCCATCTAATCCTCCACCACTCAACAGTTCATCTACTGATTCTATTCCTGATGTTGATTCAAATCCATAGTGAGCAGCTTCTATTATGTCTCCAAGATTTGCTCCTTGGAATATGACTGCAAGTATACCTCCAACAAATACTCCTCCTATTAATCCAGGAATTGCTGGAATTTTAAATACAACTAATGCTATTACTATTAAAGGTGCAATAAATAATAATGGTGATATAGTAAATTGTTGTGATAATCCTTCTAATATGACATTGATTGTGTCTACATTTGATTCTGCTCCAGAGTATCTCATGCCAATAATTCCATATAATATTAATGCAATTACATAACTAGGACCAGTTGTATAAAGCATATGTCTAATATGATCAAAAATATTTGATCCTGCCATAGCTGGTGCTAAATTTGTAGTATCAGATAATGGTGACATCTTATCTCCTGCATAAGCACCAGATATTATAGCACCTGCGACTATAGGCAAAGGTATTCCTAATCCTTCTCCAATACCTATTAATGCAATACCAACAGTTCCTGCAGTTGTCCAAGAACTCCCTGTAGATAACGCTACAATAGTTGAGAGTATAGTAGTTGCTATCAAAAATATACCTGGTGATAAAATTTGTAATCCATAGTATATCATTGTAGGCACTACTCCTGATAAAATCCAAGTACCAATCAACATACCAATAATCATCAATATTAATACTGCCTGCATAGACATTTTTATAGAGTCTACCATGCCTTCTTCTATTTCATTCCACTTATATCCTGCTTTTATACTTATTGCTGCTGCTACTACAGTTGACAAAACAAGAGGTATATGTGGATCTGCCCCATATATTTGTATTGCTACAAATAATGATAATATTAAGAATACAATTGGTATTAATGCTAACCCGAAGGTTATCTTTTTAGAATTACTATAATCATCTGACATCAAAGTCCCCCTTAATTATTTTATATTTACATTATAAGAAGGAGAATTAAAAAAATACAAAATAGTTTAGAAAGACTCAAATTTTTTGTCAAATTTTCTGAATCTTATATTTATACAACCCTATTGTTAAATATTATACTAATTTCGCTTTCTATTCATATCTTTCTCTATCATTAAGCTATCTATAAATTTTCTTATACTAATTCTTCCACCTGACTTACTTTTTCCTCTTATATAATCCATTTCGGATCTTACATCTTCAAAATTAAATAATCTATTAGAATATCTATTAAATATTTCATTCATATAATCTTCTAAGCCTAAATGTGCTATATTTGACAACCCCTTATTTATAGCTCTTCTTATTCTTTGTTCTGCTGCTGTAGAGTTGTCCGTTGTAATATCACATATTTCTTTTATTTTATAATCAAAAATACTAGAATTACTTTCTATTAAATAGGCACATATCTTTAGTATATCTTCTGTTCCTTTTTCTCCTATAATACCCAATTTATTTAATATCCTCTTTATATAATCTAATTCATCTATTGAAGAACTTTTTTCCTTCTTATTTGAAGATGTATCTTTAAACATTTTTTCAATTTTTCTTAATTTTCTTTTCATTTCTATGCTTTCAGATACATTTTTTAATACTCTTATAATTTCTATAATATTTATAGGCTTACTAATAAAAAAATCTACACCTTTATCATATGCTTTTTCTATAATTTTTTTTGAATCTACCTGAGATATCATAACAAATTTAATATCTTTTTTTATTTTTTTAATCCTATCAATTAATTCAACTCCATCTATCTTTGGCATCAATAGATCAACTAATATTATATCTGGTAATATTTTTTGTATTTCATTAAATGCTTCCTCACTATCTGAAGAAATTCCTACAATCTTACCTAAATCATTATCTTCAATAATGTTTTCTAAAGATTTAATAATTCCAACATCATCATCTACAATATATAACTTTAACATTATTTTTCCTCCAATTTTTCCTTAGGTATAATTATTCTAAAAATAGTAACTCCCCTCTTAGATTCTACCACTATCTTCCCATTAAATATATTTTCTACTATATCCTTTACAAGAGTTAAGCCAATTCCTCTCTTTATATCTCCTGAATTACTATTAAATTTAGTAGAAAACCCAGGATGAAATATATATTTAATATTTTTATCCTTTATACCTTTACCATTGTCTTTGATTATAAATTCATATTCATCACCCTTTTTTCTAAAAATTAAATTAATTTCACCTACACTATCTCCTATTGATTCTATTGAATTCATAAATAAATTTCTTAATATAGACATTATATAATAATGGTTTATAACCTGTATATCTTTTTCTATATCAAAATTCATCTCTATATTTAAATTATTCTTATTTATATATGAAACTAAATTCTTTTTTAAAATATCTACTATACCTCTTAATGTCATGATTTCTTCTTCTATTTTATCCGTCATTATTCCATCTATTCCATCAATTACACGCATATAATTCTTCTTTATTTCATGAACATCTTTAGATATTTTGAGAGCTAATTCTCTTTCCTCTATTTTATCATTATCATCCAATCTTTCATATAATTCATAAGCATTGGTCATTATTTTTTCTATATAATCAATATTCATATTCATATAATAAGTTTCACTTCTCAGATCTAAAGAAAAATCCAACAACTTTCTATATCTTTCTTCATGTTCTTTTTTCACAATTAATAATCTATAATAATTTATTGTCAATACTATTAGAAATGCTAAACCCCCTCTAATTATAGCAATAATAAATAAAGCTGGTATCTCATATTCAGAATTATATATTCCATATATATATATTCTAAAAAAAACTTCAGCTATATTTGATAAAAAATCACATAATATAATAGCAATCAGCCATGATGGTGGATTGGGTTTTTTTAACTTATAATATAAAAAATAGTAAAATATTCCATATGCGATATAGAATGCTGTTTCAGGATAACTACTATACAAAGCCTCCATAAAAGTATCTCCTGATAAAGTCATAAATAAACTTCTTGCAAGTATACTTATGATACCCGTATATATAGAGGTTATTATTGGATTAAGTTCTTTATATATGTATAAAAGAATAGGAAACACTACAACTGACAATGTTATTCTAAATCCTTCAACTATATATCCAAAGTAAAACAATGAAGCAACTGAATCAATTAAAGCTATATAAGTCATCTTTTTCAACTTATGTATGTCAATCATTTAATCACTCCTATAATTATGTTTCAATTATAGTATATCATTTATGGAATTTTAAATTATAAAAAAAGAACTAGATTATCTAGTTCTTTTTCTTATTTATCAGATTTTATAAAATATTTTATGTTCATTATGTTTTTTTCTCTTTCAAATATGATTTCTGATAATACTTTATATGCTACAGTAGTATTATCTTTTTTTGTTCTTAATAATCTACCTTGCATATCTATAAGTAACCCCTTATTCATCTCTTCATATTCCAAAGCATAATTTAACAACTGTTCTAAGGTATCAAATTTCTTATCTACAATTCTTATATTAAATTGATTTATTAGAAATGAAATTTTATCGTATATATCAAAATCAATGTGTTGATTCGCCCCTGAACTATTTTCTTTCTTTATATCCTCATAATACCTTATATGCCTTTCCTTTTCCTTCACTAATATTCGTGATATTATTTCAATTCTTCGCATATCAGTAGAATTAGCAATATTCACATATACTTTTTTTATTTTTTCCTCTGTTTTTATTAACTTATTTAATATATCTATTATGGAGTATGCCATCTATACCTCCTTATATGATTTGATTCTAAGATAGAACTACGGCACTATAGTTTTATAGTTCCACAACACTAAAATAATACTACTAAAAGTGTTAACTGTCAACTTATTATTTGAATAATATAATATTCTTTATCACATTAATCACCAAGTTTTTAACCATTCATATAATATATTAGTAATAAAAATAAGCTTTAAATATAACATTTTTTACTTATTTAATTATAATCTAAAAGGAGGTTTTGTCATATGTCAGAAGTTAAAACCCTTGGAAAATTTCTAGGAGGCTGTGACACTGAATTATTGTTCTTCTTCCTTATTTTAGTCATTCTTTTTAGTTACTGTTACAGCAATTAATAAAGGAGGTATATATATGTCTGGATTTAGAAGAGGCTTCGGAGGTTTTTTCGATGGATGTAATTCTGAATTACTATTCTTCTTCCTTCTATTAGTAGTATTATTCTGTTACTGCTAAATTTTAATTAGAAGAACGTATAAAAACATGGGTGTTTAAACACCCATGTTTTTACTAAATTTATTTTAATATTTAAATAAATACTCCTAACATTAAAGCTAATATAGTCATTATAAATACCATGGCCAATAATTTCCATACATATTTAAGCCATTTACTATAAGGAACTCTACCTATAGCCAATCCACCCATTACAACAGCAGATGTAGGAGTTACTAAATTAACTATACCAGATGCTGATTGATAAGCAGTTATAACTAATGTTCTTGCTACATTTGCAAAATCTCCTAATGGTGCCATAATAGGCATTGATACCGTGGCTAACCCCGATGTAGATGGAATCAAGAATGATAATGGAATATAGAATAAATATGTTAATATTATAAACGGAATACTTCCTGCTTCAGCTAATGTAGTCTCACCAGCATGTAAAACTGTAGCTGTAATATTACCTGCATTCATAACCACTGTTATACCACGAGATACACCAACGATTAAAGCAACACCCAATAAATCTCTAGCTCCATTTACAAAACAACCAACAAATTCTTCTTCTCCAAATTCATCATTACCAACAGCATAAACAATTCCTATCACTATTGCTGCTACTAAGAATAAAGCTGTCAGTTCCTCAAACCACCACCATAAGGTTGGTATAGCTTCTATATTAAAATCTTCTAATGGTAATACTCCATAAATCATGACAACAAATGTTAATGCAAATAATGCTAATATTAAAATTCTTTTACCAGTTAATTCTGGGAATGAATCTTTATCTTCATCGCCTAAGAAATGTTTCTCATTTTCTTCTTTCATATCTGCTACAAGAGATTTAGAAGGATCTTCTTTAACCTTTTTAGCATATCTAATAGTATATATAATACCTATTATTTCTCCTGCAAAAAGGATTAAAAGTCTCATACCTATACCACCACCTAATGGAACATCTGCAAATCCTGATGCTACACCAGTAGCAAATGGATTAACAGTAGAACCTAACACTCCTAAACCTGCACCTAACAGGATAACAGATACCCCTGTAACAGCATCATATCCAGCAGCTATAAATATCGGAACTATAAGAGGATAAAAAGCTATACTTTCCTCTGCCATACCATAAGTACTGCCTCCTATAGCAAATAACGCCATAAGAATAATTATCATCCAGCTTTCTTTTCCTTTAAAAATTTCTACTACTTTTGCAATTCCTGCATCAATAGCTCCTGTTTTCATAACTATACCTAAAAATCCACCAACAGCTAATACGAATAAGGCTATATCAACAGCATCATAAAATCCCTTAATTGGTGCAGTCATTACATCAGAAATACCTTGTGGAGTAGTCTCCTCTTCTGGTAATTCCTCATAAGTACCTGGAATTGGTGCTCCTTCTTCATTTTCTTCATATTGTCCAGCTGGAACTACCCAAGTTAAAATAGCCACAACTATTATAATTGCAATAAGTATACTATATGCGCTAGGCATCTTAAACTTCATATTAAACACTCCTCTACATATATTTTGTTCATATTAAATTATCCCCAAGATTTCTAAATATAATCCTTATACTGTATATTTCTTCACACTTTTATGTACATAAAAATAATTTTTCTAGGGCAAAATTGATATATATATGTATCAATTTTGCCCTAGAATTAATATATCATAATATTTCTTTTCTGCAAAGTATTTCTTGAATAAATATTAATAATGTAAATTATTATACATTCTTAATATTTTATATTCTATCTTTATCAAAATATTTTCTAGTCTCTAATACAACCAATCCACTTAACCCAATAAGACCTATCAAGTTTGGTGCCGCCATAAGGGCATTCATTATATCGGCTACTAACCATACGGGCTCTAAATTAGCAACTGCTCCTATTACTATAGCAACAACAAATATTACCCTATAAAATTTTATAGATTTTGTTCCAAATAAATATTCTAAACATTTCTCACCATAATAACTCCATCCCAATATAGTAGAAAATGCAAAGAATATTATGCCTAAAGATACAATAAATCCTCCAGGTCCTGGAAGCCCTTTATTAAAAGCTTCACTTGTAAGCTCTACTCCATTCAATCCTGATGCCCAGGCTCCAGTGCTTATAATTACTAAACCTGTAAATGTACAAACTATAATTGTATCTATAAATGTATCAAGCATTGCAATTAAACCTTGCTGAACAGGGGTTTCTGTTTGAGCCGCTGCTTGAGCTATAGGAGCACTTCCAAGACCCGCTTCATTAGAAAATACTCCTCTAGCTACTCCATTTTTAATTGCATACATTACTGTAGAACCAGCAAATCCTCCTATTGCCGCAGTTCCTGTAAATGCATCAGAAAAAATTAAACTAAATGCACCAGGTAATTTTTCTGCATTAAACATTAATATAATCAAACAACCTAAAATATAGCCTCCTGCCATAAAAGGAACTAATATACCCGTAACCTTACCTATATTTTTTATACCGCCAATTATTACAAGACCAACAAACAAAGCAATTACTATTCCAGTTATTAATGGTGGTATATTAAAACTATTATTCATTGCATCTGATATTGAATTTGACTGAACAGTATTACCAATTCCAAAAGAAGCTATTACAGCAAATAATGCAAATAGTTGTCCTAGCCATTTTTTATTCAATCCTCTTTCAATATAATACATAGGCCCACCAGCTATTTCTCCATCTTTTTTTCTAATTCTATATTTAATAGCTAATACTGTTTCAGCATACTTAGTTGCCATACCAAAGAAAGCAGTAATCCACATCCAAAATAATGCTCCAGGACCTCCAGCTGCTATTGCAGTAGCAACACCAACTATATTTCCTGTACCAATTGATGCTGCCAAAGCTGTAGTTAAAGCCTGGAAAGGAGATATATCTCCTTCTTTATCACTCTTCCTAAATAAATTTTTAAAAGATACATTAAATTTAAACAATTGAATCAACTTTAGTCTAATACTTAAAAATATTCCTGTTCCCAATAACAAAATAAGTAATGGTGTTCCCCAAATAAAATCACTAGTAGCTTTTAATAACTCTGTAAAATTATTCATATCTTACCTCCTTTAAATGTAATACATTTATTATATGTTTTTGCTAATTTATTATCAAATATGTTAAAAATGTTAAAGGAATTTTATATAATTTTATAGAATATTTAATATAATGATAATTTAAATTTAAGGAGGTTTTTATATGAATGAAATACTGAAAATATTAAATAATAGAATGTCATTAAGAAAATATCAAAATAAACCTATATCAGAAGAACATTTAGAACAGCTACTTCATTCCACAATGCGAGCACCAACTGCTGGAAATATGATGCTATATTCTATATTAATTATTAAAGATAAAGATAAAATAAAAAAACTAAGTGAAACTTGTGATAATCAAGCTTTCATTGCTAAAGCTCCTCTAGTATTAATATTTTTAGCCGATATGCAAAGATGGAGTGATTACCTACATTATTGCGATATTGAAAAATTTTGTGAAGAAAAAGGTATGAAATATAATGGAGCAAATAACGCAGACCTTTTCTTATCTATATCAGATACAATGATTGCAGCTCAAAATGCTGTAATTGCAGGAGAATCTTTAGGAATAGGTTCCTGTTATATTGGTGATATTATGGAAAACTATGAAATACACAAAGAAATATTTCATTTGCCCGACAAAGTATTCCCAATTGGTATGCTGTGTTTAGGATATTATCCTGAAAACATAAAAAGAACTGTACAATCTAGATTTGATAAAAAATATATAGTCTTTAATGAAAAATACAAAAGACTTTCAAATGAAGACTTTAATGATATGTATGATCATTTAAATAAAAAATTTAATCATAATAACTCCTTTGAAGCAAAAAATATTGGGCAATTAGTCTACTCAAAAAAATTTGGTGCTCCTTTCTTTAAAGAAATGGAAAGATCAGTAAATGTTATAATGGAACATTGGAATAGGTAGTTAACAACTAAATACAATTAATGTTATAATATATTAGCATATGAACAAAAGAAAAAAGAGGTGATATAATGAGTAAATTAGCTGGAGAAGGTTGTGAACAATTAATACCCAATGAAGATAAATTACCTTTAAAAGATATAGAAAGAAATATTATTAAAAAATATAGAAAGTATCTTTGGTCTCCCTTTGTAAAAGCCATAGATAATTATAATCTTTTAGAAGAAGGAGATAAAATAGCTGTAGCTATATCTGGAGGTAAGGATAGTTTGCTTTTAGCTAAGCTGTTCCAAGAACTTAAATGTCATGGTAAAATAAAATTTGATATTGAATTTTTAGCAATGGATCCAGGATATCATCCTGATATTAAAAAACTACTTATAGAAAATTGTGAATATCTTGGAATTCCTTTAAAAGTATTTGAGTCAAAAATTTTTGAGATAGCTGACAATAAAGCCAATGATTATCCTTGCTATCTATGTGCTAGAATGCGAAGAGGAGCCTTATATAGAAAATCATTAGAATTAGGATGCAATAAACTTGCTCTGGGACATCATTTCAACGATGTTATTGAAACTACTATGTTAAATGTTTTATACTCCGGTAACTTCAAAACTATGTTACCTAAGTTAAAGTCTCAAAATTACAAAGGCATAGAATTAATTAGACCTATGTATTATATAAGAGAGGACGATATAGAAAGATTTACAAAAACTAGTGGAATATGGCCCTTAAACTGTGCTTGTATGGTTGCGGCTAAAAAAATCGGTAATAAAAGATATGAAATAAAAAGTCTTATAAAAGAACTTAAAGGAAATTTTGTAGATGTAGATAAATCCATATTTAAAGCAGCAGAAAATGTTAATATAAATCGTATTCTAGGTTGGAAAAAAGATAATAAAAAGTATTCTTATCTAGACTTTTATAACAAAAAAGAATAGGTTTATTGAATAAGTAAAGACGATTACCAATTATTTCAAAAAAGTAATCGTCTTTTGTATCAATATTATTTATTCATATGTTCCTTTTACAAGTAATTCATTTTCATGCATCATTAATTTACCTTTTGATATTACAGAATCTAAACTCATGTCTTTGTTTAGAATCAATAAATCTGCATCTGAATTTGCTTTTATAATACCTTTCTCTGGATATAAATGTAATGCTTTTGATACATTTAAAGTAAAGAATTTCAATGCTTCTTCAATTTCAAATTCTTCTTCTATTATCATTTTATTTAATTCATTTAAAAGGTTACTTACTGAAGAAACTCCTATTTCTAATAAGTTTCCATATTCATCGTAATTTGAAAAACTTCCATATCCATCAGAACTAATCAATATATTTTCTAAAGGTACATTTTCTTCCTTAGCTAATTTTATTACATTTTTTGGAGATAAATCTTCATATATTCCACATGTAAGGTCAATTATACCTCCTCTTTTAGCATAATCAAAAGATTCCATAAGTAATTCTTTTTTCCTATTTACATGAGTAGGTATTATAGTTCTAATAGGAATTTCAGTTTTTTCTAGTACTTTATTTATTAAACCTAAATTTTCTTTACCCATTCCCATATGCGCTATAACAATACCTGCCTTACCAGAAATCATACCTGCCACTCTTGTATCTGATGCAAGACGAGCTAATTCATAATCACTTAAACTAGAAGATCTATGATCAGAAAGAGCTATTTTCGCTCCTATAATTTCTTCAATAAACACTATATCCTTTTTTACACTATCAGTTAATGTAGTAGAAGGATAACTATATCCCCCAGTGTGGACAAATACAGAAATTCCTTCTTCTTTTAATCCTTTTGCCTTTGCAACTAAGTTTTCTATATTTCTAGTAGTAGAATCAGTACCAAGCAGTCCTACTACAGTAGTAATACCACCTTCAATTAATTTAGACAAAGTGATTTCTGGCACCCTTGTTTTAAAACTGCCTTCTCCTCCACCACCTGTTATATGAACGTGATTATCTATTAAGCCTGGTACTAATATTTTACCTTTTCCATCTATTACTTTTACTTTTTTATTGAATTTTTCTATTTTTTCTTCCATTAAAGTAATTTTATCATTTGCAATTAATACATCTTTCTTACCTATATATTTTGGCGAATAAATTTCAATATCTCTTATTAATAACATCTTCTCATCCCTTCTATGCTCTTTTTTCTGTTTTATCTAATTGTATATTCGGTTTTAATTTAGCTATACCAATTCCTGTAAAGGCAAATATTATAGCAAATATTATTCCTGTGTAATTAAGTACCGCCCAAGGAAGATATTTAATAGTAGGTACACCTAATGTAACCGTCATATATGCCCCAGCAGCTGACCAAGGTACAAGTGGTACTATAACTGTTCCTGAATCTTCAAGTGTTCTAGATAAATTTTTAGGAGCTAAATTTTTACGTATATATGCATCCTTAAATAATTCTCCAGGTATTAATATTGACAAATAAGAACTTCCGGTTACAAAAGCTACTGTAAAACATGATGCGATTGTAGATAATATTATACCTGCTGTAGATTTCACTTTACTAAGTAGTGCATCTAAAACTACATCAAGCATTCCAGCTACACTAATAATCCCTGCAAAACCCATAGCTGAAAATATAAGTACGGTTGTAGTAGTAACAGAAGCTACTCCCCCTCTGTTTATAAGGGTAGTTACCACATCAGAAACTTCCCCCTCATAACCTATCATATCTACACTAAAACCTTGTATTAAAGATGTAAAACCATTTTGGAATGAAAAACCTTGTACAAAAGCTCCAAGCATTATTGATATTAAACTAGTTCCAAGCATTGTAGGAATGGTTGGTAGTTTAAAAACTGATCCTGCAATAATCATGAGAACAGGTAATAATAAAATTATATTCCAATTAAATATATCACTTAATTGACTTTGTAATGTAATTACTGATTCTGGAGTAGTAACATTACCACTAGAACCAAGCCCTACAATAAAATATACAATTAAAGATACTATCATTGCAGGTATGGTAGTATAAAGCATATGTCTAATATGTTCATATAATTCGGAACCTGCAGCTATTGGTGCTAAATTTGTTGTATCAGAAAGTGGTGATAATTTATCACCAAAATATGCACCTGCCACTACTGCACCTGCTGTAGCAGGAAGTGATACTCCAAGTCCTCTAGCTATACCCATAATAGCAACACCTATAGTACCTGCTGAACCCCAAGATGTTCCAGTAACAATTGAAAGTATCGCAGATATAATAAATGCAGTAACTAATAAAAATTTGGGACTCACTATATCTACTCCATAATATATAATCATAGGTACTGTTCCAGAAAACATCCAAGAACCAATCAAAAATCCAACGCTCCATAAAATTAAAGTAGCTGGTAATGCACTAGAAATTTTATCAATTATTCCCTTCTGCATATCTTTCCATGTATAACCTAGATTCCACGCAATTATTCCAGCTATAAATGCAGATATTATAATTATAGGCTCTGCCCTAAAACCTAGAAATCCTACACCAAACGTAAGGGCAAAAATCATAAATAATAAAGGAATAAGCCCTTCTAATAATGTAGGTTTTCTTTTCACTTTTTCTTTCTTTGCCATAATATTCACTCCCTATATAATATTAAATATTTGTAATATTTAAAGCTCCTAAATATTTAGGAGCTTTTTGGCTATGAGATTTTTCTCGCCACCATTACACCCATTACAGAAGCCATCATAAGTCCCCTAGTCCATCCACTAGAATCTCCTAAAGAATACAATCCTTTGATATTTGTTTCAAAGTTTTGATCAATATCTATTTTATTACTATAAAATTTAACTTCCGGTCCATATAGCAAAGTCTCTCTACTAGCAAAACCAGGAACTACTATATTTAATGATTGAATAAAATTAAGTATATTCAACATAGGCCTATAAGGTATTGCTGAAGTTATATCTCCTGCTACAGCATCTGGTAATGTAGGCTTTACATTTGTTCTATCTAATTCTTCCTGCCAAGTTCTTTTACCATCCAATATATCTCCATATCTTTGAACTAATATTTTTCCATCCCCAAGCATATTAACTAATTCAGATACCTTTTTACCATATTCTATAGGTTGATTAAAAGGCTTAGTAAAATTATGAGAACTTAATATAGCCAAATTTGTATTATATGATTTTTTATCCTTATAAGAATGTCCATTAACTATAGCTAAATTATTATCATAATTTTCTTGACTTACAAATCCTCCTGGATTTTGGCAAAATGTTCTAACCTTATTTTTAAAGGGACCAGGATACCCTATTAATTTTGATTCATATAATACGTTATTCACCTTTTCCATTACTTCATTTCTTACTTCTACTCTAACTCCTATATCTACAGTACCAGCACTATGGTTAATTCCATGCTTTATACACATATTTTTTAGCCAATCAGCTCCCTTTCTTCCAGTAGCTATTATTACTTTGTCTGATAGTACATCCTCCCTTTTTTTCTTACTTTTAGAATCTACTGCTTTTATTCCTTTAATTACTTCATTTTCTACTATTAAATCTTCTACTAAAGTATCAAATTTTATCTCTACACCATTATCTAATAAATATTCTTGTATCTTATAGTATATTTCTTGAGCCTTTTCTGTGCCAAGATGTCTTATGGGACAATCTACTAATTTCAAACCTGCTTCAATAGATTTTCTTCGTATATCCTTTATACCTTCATTATCTTCTAAGCCTTCAATTTTAGAATCTGCTCCAAACTCTAAATATATATCATCTGTATAATTTATCATTTCCTGGGCAACTCTGTTTCCTATTAATTTAGGTAAATCTCCCCCAACTTCATAACTCAAAGATAATTTACCATCTGAAAAGGCCCCAGCTCCAGAAAATCCTGTAGTTATATGGCAATAGGGCTTACATGATACACATTCTAAAGTTTTATCTTTGGGACAATTTCTCTTTTCAATTCTAGTCCCTTTTTCAATTAACAAAATCTTCTTATTATAATTTTTTTTAATTAATTCCAAAGCAGTGAAAATTCCAGAAGGACCTGCTCCAACAATTATCAAGTCATAGTTCATATTAACCCCTCCAATAAATAATCGAATTATATACTTATATTATATAATATAGTTCACATTGAGTCGAATCTATATTTATATAATATAAGCATAATATGTTAATTCTAAAAATGATTATCATTTTATTAAATCATTTTCATTACAGAACTTATGAGCGAGAAAGCCCACTTCTTCAGATGTGGGATGAAAGGGATATTTTTTA